>JBNMOV010000177.1:0-9188 GCA_051275765.1 Maribacter sp.
AAATACATGATAAATTTCATGGTAAACAATATAAGGATGCTAGTGGTTTTGAAATCGTGAGTGTAGGCATGGAAACCAAGGAAGATCGGTGGAAAAGAGCCATTGAAAAAGATGATTTAAAATGGGAATATCATACTGCTGAATTTGGCAAAAAGTATTTCGACACGGCTTTGGCTACTGACTATGGCATCACTTGGGCACCTACTTCTTTCCTCATTGATACGAAAGGAAATATCATGAAGGTGAATCCTAGTAAATCTTTTTTGGATGAATTTTTGAGTAAGAAGATGAAGTAGGTTTTGTAGATTTACAGAGTTAATAACTTGAACCTACTTAACCTTTCAAACAAACATGAGTAAAAAAGCAATGATTTTCGCGGCTGGATTGGGAACAAGACTTAGACCTTTGACTAATGATCGTCCAAAAGCGATGGTAGAAGTCAATGGAAAGACTTTGCTTGAAATTAATATTAGAAAGTTAGTTTCCTTTGGTTTTAAGGACATCGTGGTTAATGTTCATCATTTCGCTGATTTAGTCCTTGATTATTTAGATGCTAGTGACTTTGGTGCGAATATTATCATTTCTGATGAAAGAGGAGAATTATTAGAAACTGGCGGTGGATTGAAAAAGGCTTCTGATCTACTGCAAGGAGAACCATTTTTGGTTCACAATGTAGATATTCTGACAGATTTGGATTTGAATGCCTTCTATGATTATCATCAAAAAAATCATGCCTTAGCTACTTTAGCTACTCGACAAAGAGAAACTTCCCGTTATTTATTATTCAATGAAAATAAGGTCCTACATGGCTGGACGAATATCAAAGCTGGTATCGTAAGGCAAAAAAGAGCGACTGAAAAGGACTTGTTTTTCAGAGCGTTTTCTGGTATTCATATTATCTCTCCAGATATTTTTCCTTTATTTACTCGTGAAGGTAAATTTTCCATTATTGATACTTATTTGGATTGTGCTAAGGAACATCTGATTCAGAGTTATGAACACGATGATGGGCTTTGGCTGGATGTGGGAAAGCATGAGAGTTTGAAGGAGGCAGAGGAGTTGTTTTAAAAAAGCGAAGCCGAAAAGAACTATTCTTTTCGGCTTCGTCATTACAGATAATAAGATGTGATTACTGCAGTACTATCTTTCCAGCATATACTTCGTTATTAGTATTTACTTTTATCGTATAGATTCCTTTCGCCAATCCTAGCAAGTCCAAGCCCCTGATAGTTTCTCCAGAAACTGTACCTAAAGCAATATTTCTAACTTGCTTTCCTGCGATGTCCATGATAGTTACATTTACATCAGAAGATTGAGTAAAACTCATTTCTAGATTGATATAACCACTAGTTGGGTTAGGATAGATACTGATGACATCCGATTTATTGATATCATTGGTACTTACATCAGAATCATGATCTACGAATACTTCTGTTCTAGTACTGATACATGATTCTTCTGGCAATTCGATTTTCCAATCATAGTAATAGTAATAATATTGAGCACCAATATCAGAACCAGTAATACTAAGTACATCTAAAACCGTATAAGGATAATTTACATCTTCATTAGTTCTTTTCAATTCTGGACTGTTGTCTTCAAACAAGGTATTGTTATTCACACCATTTGTACCTAATTCATAATCCGTACCAGGCATGATATTGAAATTTAATACCAATACTTCTTCTGTATTTTGAATATCAAAAGTCATTGACTCCAAAACAGTACCAGATGCATCTCTCAATTCGATGATTCTTTCTCCAGGAAAATCCGTATATACTTTTACTGATGTTAAAGTAAGCTGAGTTGTTACGTCGAAGATAAGTGAGCCATTGTATTGTGAACCTGAATATGGGTTTCCTGCATGGTTTGCTATTCCTGCATCGAAATCACCTCCACCATATTGGTATCTATCTTCTACATAGTAAGTAGCGTCTGCTGTCAAGACAGGCGTAATGTAAGATGCTCCTGTTTCTAATAAATTTCCTCCTGTCTCAGCATCATACCAAGATAAGTCATTACCTGTAGCTGTCAATATAACGGATTCATCTCCGATCGTAGCAGCGTCTTCTGCCATTGGTGCTGGTGCAGCTAATACATCCACAGCGACGGACTCTGATGTAAATTCATCACAAGTTCCTTGAGTCGTTACTTCGTAAGTTCCTCCAGCTGTTACTTCGATGCTTTGTGAGGTCATTCCATTAGACCATGTGTAGGCACTAGCTTCTGATGAAGTCAACATGACACTTTCTCCTTCACAGAAAGAAAGAGCACCTGTTACTGCCACCGTAGGAACTTCTACTGGATCTGATGTTACATCAATACTTGTATATCCTGGACAACCTGTACCATCTGTAATCGTTAAGCCATAAGAACCACCTTCTGTGATAGTAACTGTCTGGGAAGTTTCGCCATTAGACCATTCGTAATTATATCCGTTAGGAGCTGTTAAATCTAGTGAAGAACCTGTACATAAAACAAGATCGCTAGAAGAGGTAATCGTAGCTACTGGAGGCGTACAATTATTTTCAACAATAGTCAAAAATTGGTTAGGAGTAGGATTATCGATAACATCAATAATACCTGAAGGCCATTTAACGATGACTTGATCTATCGTCGTACTCTGTCCTATTCCAAAGTGTTGTGTTAGTGAATTAACAATTCCATATCCTTCTCCTGCACGAACTTCTCTTATCTGTATGCCCCATGGTCCATGAAGTTCTACTTTAGCACCTACTGCGGATTTGTTACTAATTACACCTTGTAAGTTTACTGCAAAGTAATTATTAGTATTTCCATTATTCAACCATACTACATCATCTACATTAGAAGGATTTGTATAAATACTAGCATAGCCTCCATATATATCCAAGAAACCATCGTGGTTCAAATCGCCAATAGCGAATGACTCCATGTCTTCATTATCGAATAAATCCATTTCTGTGAATGTACCATCTCCTCCATTATTATGAAAAAATTGCTCATCGCCTCCAGCTATTAATACATCTACAAATCCATCATTATCAAAATCTTCCATGATTCCCTGGATAGGGGTAACACTAATATTGATTCCACTCGTAGCAGTAATGTCATTGAAATAGCCATCATCATTTCTAAGTAATTGTGATGGAACATCATGATTAGTAATGAAACAATCAAAATCTCCGTCATTATCTATATCTGCAAAATCTGCTGTCCATGATTGTGCTCCGATTCTTAGACCATAAGCATCTGCATTTTCTGTGTAATTTCCATTACCATCATTTTCATAAAGGACATTGATTCTTCTAGGATCTGTATCGTCATTTACTCCTTGACGACATTTAGCTATATATAAATCCAAATCTCCATCATAGTCAAAATCACACCATACACTTCCATAGTTTCCTGAATTATCAGAACCAGGAGTAGACATATCTATCCAAGCGTCTTGGCTAATTAAGTTTCCTGTACCGTCATTTCCCCATATTCTACTTTCTGCATCATCATGACAAGCAAAATAATCCAGCCAACCATCATTATCAATATCTGCTAAATTAGAACCTTGTACGAATAAATTGCCATTAGGTAAATCACTCAACGTAAAACTAGAACCAGAAGCATTAGCCAAAGCTTGTGTCACGCCACTATAAGCTCCTCCACTAAGCACATCAGAGATACCATTATTATCCACATCTCCTACCACCATACTCCATTCACTCGAACCAGCCATTGTTCCTCCATCCACTTGCATAAACGAACCATCTGTTTGCTGGTATTCAACGTATAGATCTCTTCCCTGTTGCAAATGAGCTATATCGTCAAGTCCATCGCCATTCACATCAGTAACGGCAATCGCTACCCCACTGTGATATCCACCCATCCCCAATGCAGCATTGCTATTGGTAAAAGAGGTTTGAGCCATCAGGCTTATTGAAAAAAGTAGTAATAAAGTTGTATTTAAATATTTCATAATGATTACATAAAGTATTAACGAATAAATGTACTAAGTGAAAGTAAGCTATTATCAATCCATCCTCAAAAATATAATATGGATAGTCGATGAAATGTCTAGTATTTTACTAATTCAAAATTATCAAATTCTATTCTCCTTCACAATCGTTACTAACATTATCCATTCAAAATATGTTTAAAAAGCATAGAAATATATTTAATGCGTATTTAGCTCATTGTCAATTATTAAAAATTGTACTTATTTTCAAAAAAGTGATTTGAGAAAATATTTATTAAAAGGATATAGAACTTATCCTTCTTTTAGCGAACTTTGCAGGAAGAAAATCATAGACTAGTGAAATATCGAAGACTTAGAAAAGACGAACTGGAAGAATTGGAAGGAGAATTTATAAAGTTCTTGGCCTCTAATACTGTAACAGCAGATGATTGGGTAAAAACAAAAGCTGAAACGCCTGAAAAAGCAGAAGACCTTTTGGATGTATTCAGTGATATTGTATTTGAAAAAATACTAGAAAAAGTGGAGTATCTAGAACATAAACGTCCAAAGGATTTTAGGATCTATAAATTCTTAGATGATAAAATTCAGATGGTGGGTATGTATATCAAGGGAGAAACCGCTCTTGATCTCACTCAAAATGAATCTCCAGAAAAAATGATGCAAGCTCTCCATTCATCTGGAGCTGATGTTCAGTTCGTTTCAGGAGAAAAGGGATTTAAGAAAACTAAGGAAATGGAAATTTTCCAAATCCTAGAAGAAGGTGCATTGATCTCTAAAGATCCTACACTTTTTAATACCTTATCTGCTTTAAGAAAATAAGTCTATCTTTCTTCGGAAATCTTGAAGATTTCCGAAGAAAGATAGACAGACTGTTACTTGTGGTTTTTGCTTGGTAAAACATCGAAAAGTTTTGGAATTTTTTGATGTTGATGTTGATGTTGATGTTGATGTTCTTATTTTTAAGAAGATAAATCTTTATCCTGCTTCTATCACGCTAAAAATTCTGAATTCCCCTTCATCATTTTTCTGAAAGAAAATAGTCGTAGTACTTTCTTCTTCTTCTTCTGAAGACAAAATGATCATGAATTCATAAACCTTTTTTCCTTTATGCGTTTCTCCTCTATCAATAATATCACTTACTTTTCCTTTGGCAATTTTTTCTTGATATTCCTTATATCCAAATTTGTAAACCCGTGCATCAGGAAAAAATAAAGTCTCTATAGTTTTTATATCCCTATGCGCTACTGCTTTTTGGAATACTAACCAAAAAACTTCTAGCGTCGTTAGTTTTATTTTTGTGGTTTCTATTTCTGTAACTATAGGAGTAATTACCTGCTCTTGATTAGAAGAACCACTACAAGACCACATTCCTAAGGATGAGATCAAGAATAATAAACTCTTCATGATGTTTTATTTAGGAATATATTGAAATAACCCTTACTGCTTCTTCGGAAATCTTAAAGATTTCTGAAGAATGACCAAACTAATACCTGTGGCTTCTGTCTAGCAAAACATCAAAAGTTTTAGAAACTTTCGATGTAGGTATCATTAATCTTTATGCCTGTCCTGGAGGAGTATTAAAATTTATTGGAGGTACATGAGGACCTTCTATATCCTTAATTAGACCATGCTGCCGTTCAAATTTTTTCACATTCTCTCCTAATGCTTTCATCAACATTTTAGCATGCTGAGGAGTTAGGATAATTCTACTCTTCACTTTTGCCTTTGGAACATTAGGAACTAAGCGGATAAAATCCACAATAAATTCTGCATGAGAATGAGAAATAACCGCTAGATTGGCGTAAGTACCTTCTGCTACATCTTCTGGCAATTCTATACTGATTTGATTCTTTTCGTCTTTCATTGTAAATAGATAATTAGATATTAAGATACTTAGATTTTGAAATAAAATAGATTCTTGAAACTATCATATAAGAATCATTCCTAAAAATCTATTCAATCAAGCTACAAAGTAAGCTAGGATTGGAGATATTATAATAACAACTTCATTAAAAAATAAGTTTATTTTCTCAATACTGGAACTTTATCCACAAAAAACCTATTTTTGTTATTATGAATACATATTTAAACATAATTATTAACATTATTATTATTTGCGATGGTAACCATCTGTAGAGTCTAATGTTATTTATAATATATAGAGCCTCAACGGATGAAATCCCGTTGAGGCTCTTACTTTTTTAAAAAACAACCAAACAGTGAAAACTACCGGGCATCGAAAACCGTGAAAATCACTACATTTGCAATTCAAAATAAAAAGTCATCATGGCTAAGCAATATAAAACATATAATAAACTTGATCTTACAGCAGTCGATCAAGAAATGCTGGAATTCTGGAAACAGAATAAGGTTTTTGAAAAATCAGTGGAAGAACGTTCCAAAGATAATCCTTTCGTATTTTATGAAGGTCCTCCATCTGCTAATGGAAAGCCAGGTATACATCACGTCATGGGAAGAACGGTAAAGGATACTTTTTGTCGCTATCGCACCATGAAAGGCATGCGAGTGGAACGTAAGGCTGGTTGGGATACGCATGGTTTGCCAATAGAACTGAAAGTAGAAAAAGAGTTGGGCATCACTAAGGAAGACATCGGTACTAAAATATCTGTGGATGACTATAATAAGAAGTGTAAAGAAACTGTGATGCAGTTCACTGGTCAGTGGAATGACTTGACGACTAAAATGGGTTATTGGGTGGATTTAGATGATCCATACATCACTTACACCAATGAGTATATAGAATCTGTTTGGAATATATTGCAACGCCTTTATAAGAAGAACCTACTTTACAAAGGCAAATCTATACAACCATATTCGCCAGCAGCAGGAACAGGTTTGAGTACACATGAACTGAACCAACCAGGTGCTTACAAGGATGTAAAAGATACCACTGTCGTTGGACAATTCAAGATAAAAAGAACAGAAAAATCTGCCTTTCTTTTTGATAACAAAGAAGAAGATGTTCGTTTCCTCGCTTGGACGACGACTCCTTGGACATTGCCAAGTAATACTGCATTAGCTGTTGGAAAAAAAATAAATTACATCAAGGTTGATACTTTCAATCCTTATACTTTCAAAAGAGTAAGCGTAATATTGGCAGAGGATTTATTAGGAAAATGGTTCAAGTCAGAGAACGAGAATGGCGACTTTGAAGCTTTCGCTAATACAGAAAAGAAAGATAGAAATAAAGCACCTTACCTAGTAGTAACTTCTTATAAAGGTAGCGAACTGGAAGGAGTTACTTATGAGCAATTACTTGATTACGTAAAGCCAAAAGGCGATGCATTTAGAGTAATCATAGGTGATTTCGTGACTACTTCTGATGGTACAGGAATAGTTCATATCGCTCCTACTTTTGGTGCGGATGATAAGCGTGTAGCTGATCAGAATGGCATAGTAGGATTGACTGTTGAAGATGAGCAAGAAAATCCAGTGCCATTGGTGGATATGCAAGGAAAATTTGTCAAAGAAGCTGGAGAACTAGCAGGACGCTATGTAAAGAATTACAAAGAAGATCCTAACTATGTGAACATAGACGTTTCTATATCTATAAGACTGAAGACAGATAATAAGGCGTTCAATGTTCAGAAATATGAACATAATTATCCACACTGTTGGAGAACGGATAAGCCTGTTTTGTATTATCCTTTGGATTCTTGGTTTGTGAAGGCTACTGCCGCAAAAGATCGTATGGTAGAACTCAATAAAACCATACAGTGGAAACCTGCACATACAGGAGAAAAACGTTTTGGTAACTGGTTAGAGAATTTAAATGATTGGAATCTTTCTCGTTCACGTTATTGGGGAATACCATTGCCAATATGGAGAAATGAAGAAGGTACATTAGAAAAGTGTATCGGTTCAGTAGAGGAATTGCAAAAGGAAATAAATTTTGCTAATGAAAAGCTAGGTTTAGATCAAACTGTTCCTAAAGATTTTCACAGACCATATATAGATGATGTAGTGCTTTGTGCTGAGAATGGCGAAAAACTAGTCCGTGAACTGGACTTAATAGATGTTTGGTTTGACTCTGGTTCTATGCCTTATGCACAGTGGCATTATCCATTTGAAAATAAGGATAAATTCGAACGTAACTTCCCTGCTAATTTCATAGCAGAAGGTGTGGATCAAACTCGTGGATGGTTCTATACCCTTCATGCAATAGGCACGATGGCATTCGATTCTGTAGCATACAAAGCGGTAGTTTCTAACGGTCTGGTATTAGATAAAGATGGACGTAAAATGTCCAAACGTTTAGGTAATACTGTCGATCCTTTTGAGACTATAGGTAAATATGGAGCAGACGCCACACGTTGGTACATGATGTCTAATTCTAATCCTTGGGATAATCTAAAATTTGATTTAAATGGAATAGACGAAGTACGCAGAAAGCTATTTGGTACGCTTCATAATACTTATTCTTTCTTCGCATTATATGCGAATATAGATGGCTTTGATTATTCACAAGCAGAAGTTCCTTTAAAGGATCGTCCAGAGATAGATCGTTGGGTAATATCCTTATTGAATTCATTGATAAAGGATGTGGATGCAGATTTCAATGATTACGAACCAACGAGTGCAGCTCGTAAGATACAGTCATTTGTATTGGATAATTTGAGTAACTGGTATGTACGCCAATGTCGTCGTCGTTTCTGGAGAGGAGAAATGAATCAAGACAAATTAGCTGCTTACCAAACGCTATATACTTGCTTAAATACTGTAGTGAAATTAATGGCACCAATAGCTCCATTTTTCACAGATAGATTGTATAAAGACTTGAATAATGTTTCCAATAAGGAATCACATATATCTGTGCATTTGGCCTTGTTACCAGAAGCGAATGAAGCTCAAATAGATAAGAATTTAGAAGAAAGAATGGACTATGCACAACGTATATCTTCTTTGGTTTTATCATTGAGAAAGAAGGAAAATTTACGGGTACGTCAACCATTGAAAAGAGTGTTGTTGCCTATATTGGATAAGTCATTCCAAGCACAGGTAGAAGAAGTGAAAGACTTGATATTATCAGAGGTCAATGTAAAGGAATTTGAGTACATAACAGATACCTCTGGTATAGTAAACAAAAGCATCAAGCCTAATTTCAAGACATTAGGAAGACGCATGGGCAAGCATATGAAATCTGTGGCTCAAGCGGTATCTACTTTGAATCAAGATGATATAACATCGATAGAAGCTAAGGGAAGTTATACGCTAG
>JBNMOV010000178.1:0-9147 GCA_051275765.1 Maribacter sp.
TGAATTTTGTATCAAATCAATGAACGCCCGCAGCCTAATAGCCTTAGCTATTAAGGCGAGGACGTGAAGCAGAGTTGGAACAAAAGGCACTTTCAAAAGTTAACATTACTTACTTTACAGTGTATTAGGTCTATCATCTAAAATCAGAAGCAACTATTTTATTCACTGATAACTGATCACTGTTTCTTCAATAATATCTTCTCTTGTGTAAACTGGTATCCAGCTTCTAAGAAGGCTACCATTTTTTGCCAATCTTCCTTTTTTTCAAAGTTATGATGATAAATTTTGGCTGTTTTTACGATGAGCTTATTGCCATCTACTTCTGCTGAACTGACGAAACTACCTGCATTATTAATGATATTTTTTTGAAGATTTTCTAGCCCTTCGATTGTATATCCAGCGGGGATTTCAAGACTGATCGTATTATGAAAAGAACGGGGGTATCTCATATAAACATCATATTCACGTTTCATTTCATCTTCTTCTAGAGCCACTTGGCCACCTATGAACATACCAATATTGAGGATGTGATTTTTACCTGCTTTCTTTATTATGCCATCAAGCGTGAAAGTTTCTTTGTAAGAAAAGCTATTGATAGAATCATTTGTTGATCTACCTAAATTGATGAATTCAAAGGAGTCATAAGATTTGAATTCCGTTTTGAATTCTTGTTCTGTTTCCTTCTGGAAAATTTCTTTTTGTCGTTTTTTATCTTTTTCGTCCTTCTCTTTCATTAGATTTAGAACTTGCTCTTTGTCTTTTTTTCTGATGATTGCCTCATGGAAAAACCCTTTATTATCAAAATATTTATTATCATCCTTTACATAATCATGGATGAAAATTAGATCTGTTTGATGTCCATCTTTATTATGTCCATAATGGTGAGAAACTCTATTTACAGTCATGTTTTTCATATCCTCATTCAGCTTCAGATTGATTTCCTGCTCAGATTTATTATCATCATGAGATGATATAGGAATTTTTGTTCTTTTAATGTTTTGAGCTCCTTTAAAAGATAAATCTATCTGGTATGCTTCCGTACCTTCTAGGTTATAAGGAATTTTGTCAGGATCAGTGTGTAGTGAAAAATTACTGAGGTAAATCGGCGTAGGAGTATTGACTCTTATCATTAGATCAGTTTCTGCTACGAGTAATAGTTCATCAATAGTTCCTAGACGCTTGGATACGCCAATAATTACATTAAAATCGATTTCTTTTTTAACCAATATATTACCCATAACAGTGATAAATCCTGATTCAGTGAGAAAACCTCCAAGACCGTAAGGAAGCACTTTTATATAGCCCTCTTCATGAAATACAAGTGGTTCTATCTTAGAAATAAGAAAGGAGTTTCTAAGATAGATATAGGCTTCTTTTACTATCTTTTCTTTTTCAGATAATTTTATGCCTTTTTTACGTAGATGCTCGTTGAATCCACTAATAGAACTAGAATAAATACCAAGATTTTTATCAAAAAAATCTAATACTTGCTGCTCGTCCACTTTGCTGAGCACTTCTCCTTTTTCTCCAATAAATGCATTAGCAGCTTTTTCCATTTTATTTTTACGAGCATAAACTACCTGAAATTTAATTAAAGGAAAAACTCTATCAGAATTAAACCATCTTAATCCCTCATTCTTTTCACGTTTGTTATCTTCTAAAGCATAAATGGTTTTCTTTTTATTATTGCTAGCTATTTTTTTTAATGGAGGAGCACCATTGTAAGAATTAAAATTAACGAAAAAATCTTTTTCTACCTCAAAAGTCAATTTTTGATTCATGATAGGGTAGGAACTATTTAAGGTCGAAATGACAGGAGAAAAAACATATTCCTGATAAGAAATAAATGGCTCGTAAATATGATAAAAATAATCAATAATATCCCCTTCTTGTAAATCTGGAATAGCTATTTTTTTAATATTATTTTGTCCACTTTTTACTTCTACAGCATCTTCTATATCTACTTCTTTTTCTGTGCCATCAGATTTAATTACCTTAAATCCTGCAAAGATTCGTCCACCTTTTTTAGAAAAGCCTTTTTCTACTTTGAATTTTTCTGCAAAGGAAAATTCGGAATATAATTCTATGGCAGATTTGTCGAGTAGTTTCACTCTTTTTCTATAGGTTTCTATATAATCTACGGATTTAGAAGAACCTTCATAAATGTAATTGTATTCTTGATACATAATTACAGCAGATTCATTTTTCCACTTTTCTGGAATTTCTAAAAGATCTTTATATTGATCACTTGCTCCCCAGTATTTATTTTTTACATCTGTTATCGTGATCTTTTGTCCAAATGCAGATACTGTAAAAAATAAAAATAAATAAATAAACGTAGTTTGTTTCATGCTTTACTTTTTGTAATAACCTAGTGATTTTTTTGTGTTTTACCCCCTAAACAGCCTAAAGGAGACTTTTATTATGTTTAGGGATGGCGAATAAATAAGTGTCTGGAATTGATAAGATATTTTGGTGCTAGGCAAGGCGGTAAAAGTCGCGTTACGCCTTAGCGTAATAAGGTTTTTGCCAACGTAGCATAGTGCAAAAATATGAAGTCAAAACGGACAGTTATTTATTCAACATCCTTTAAAGTTCCTTTAGGTAATTTAAGGGTCTGAGCTAATCCTTTTTCAACACTACTTGTTCCTCATAAAAATTATTTAATTCCTTAATGGTGGTATTCCAATCTGCTAATGATTTTTTAGGAAGTTTATCTTTTTTAATGATGATTCTTTTTTCATAAATTAATTTATTACCATCTTTTTTATAAGCTAAATTAAAAGAATAAATATCATTTTCTTTTTTGAAACTAGAAGGGATATCTTGAATAGAATATCCTATTGGGATTTCTAATTCTGTTTTAATACTGAGATCAGATTTATGAGGAAACATATAACCTACTTTTCTATCCTCAAAATCATAATTACTATATTCCTTATAAAAATCAACATCCAGATACATTTCTTTTCCAAATGAAGAAACTGAATTTTTTTGAATTAATTCATAATTCATCGTTAATTCATCATCTCTATTTTCGAAATCAGATGTTTCTAAATTACTTATCTGTAGATTTTTATCTTTTTGAGTAATAAAATAATTCAAGGCTTCTTCTACTTCATGGCTTTTTTCATTATGGATGCGATAAAGAATATATGCCTTGCTTTCGCCTTTGTATTTTCTTTTCACATTTCCTACCAGATTATCATCTTCAATACTCAATTGATTCACGATGACTTTAGCATTATCTTCTGGCTTCATTTTAGGTACGGAAGACAGGATGAAATTATCGCCATCTTCTATCATGACCTGTTTGCCTTCTATTCTTCCTGCATATTCACTCAATGAACCAAATTTTTCAGTAGGATCTAAAAAATACTGTGTTCCATCCAAAATAACGGTACAAATCATATGATTATCAACAGCCATGGTAGGCAATGAATAATCATAAGCGATTCTTTTCGTCCCAATCCAAGTTAGTCGAGCATCGTATCCTGCTAGTTTTAGCATTTGTTTGGTTAAATTAGCCATGCCCTTACAATCGCCATATTTATTGGTGTATACATTCTGACAAACATCTGGCTGAAAACCTGCTATTCCATCCTCGAATGCGATATAACGAATATTATCCTGCACCCAATAATAAATAGCTTTTACTTTGTCTATATCAGTACTGGATTTTGCAGTCAATTCTGTTACTTTTCCCTTGAGTAAACTAGGCTGATCATCCATCGAACCTACTAGATTTTTGTACCATCCATATAAGTCCTTAGCTGAATTGAACAGCATTTTCTTTTTTCCGTCAATGGTATAAGATTTGGATAAAATCAGAAGATGAGGATAAGTATGTGAATTTCCTGGAGCACTACTTTCTCTAGACATTCCTTCTATATTTTTGATTTCGAAGGTATGGATCGTAGTATTTTTATTCGCATCAACACTAGAATTTTTTGTGATATTATAGCCTTCAAAATTCATTTCCTTTAATTCTACATCCAACCAGTTGGGTACATGGAATTGTAATCTTTTCTTTTTGATAGGAAAAATGGAATGAAAATAACTACTTGTGAAATATTTAATATCATTGGTTTTTTTAGTGTGGCTAAGTGCATATCTACTACCAGTTGCTGGAAAATTCAGTCGATAATAAACGATTCTAGCATCTGAATAGAAGAAATCAGAAATATTATAATATTCATCTCTGGTTTTAATATCTACTTTTTTACCATCATTATATTTAGCGACTACATTCTGTACAGATGACATCTCATCATAAAAGATAGAAGAGGTGTAATTGATATTTGATTCTAATGCGATTAGTTTTTCTAGCTCTTTTTCTTTTACAGTGACTTTATCATTCTTTTCGTCATATTCAAAGGTATAGATGTTGCTACTGGTAATCGCAGCGAGCTGATCATCTTCATTAGCAGCCTTTATTTCTTTGGCTTTTTGAATATCTTCTTCTTTAGGATTTATGTTTTTTTGGGCATAAGAATAGGGTAGAGTCATCCCTAATATAGATATGATTAGGGCAATACGGATAATATTCATAGTATGTGGTTATGTGAGATAATGTTATTTTTAAGAGCTCCTCTAAAAATAGTTGTTCTGATTTATTGGTATTGATTTTTTTCAATATACTGCAATTTGGAATGGTATGAAAATTAGGGAACAGGAAACTGACGAATTCTTATTCCTCCTATCTTCATTAAAAAGTCGTTGCATAGCTAATGTTAGGCAACGACTTTTTGAATTCTTTAGAAGAAAAAATTACTACGCATTCTGGAACAACTTATTAAATACATTTATATAATAGGCTTTATTACGAATAATTGATTATAGCCAAATCGACCTTTTAAAAATCTACTGCGTTCTGTAGCTAATACACTGTAAAATAAGTAATGTTAACTTTTGATGGCTTCTTTTGAAATTTGGACATCGTTATTTTTCTTCACCGTAGCTAAGGCTACGCTGTCAAAAAATGCCTCGCCATATTCCAAAATAATCTCATCAAAATATTAAACAACTTACTTTACAGTGTACTAAGGCTACGATTTTCGAAAAATGCTTTGTTTATTTCCAAAATCTCTAATTTGTCTCTCACAAAAAACTATTCGTAATAAAGTCTAATGAAGCGTAAAAAAAGAAAAGTAGTTCTTGTGGGGGGAGGCTGCTTTTCTTTTGATAGTAATAGGAAAATGACTACAGAGTTTGTTTAATAGGGAAGCCTCATACAAGTAAGTATACCTAGCGGTATTCGATTTACAGACCAACGTTAGTAGCAATTGCTTGATTTTCAGAAGCTTTTAACAATCCGAAAACCAATTAATTCTCAGTATAACTTGAATGAGGCTCGTTGGGTTTAGTTGAAAAAAACATGATTATTTGTATTTATATCTTCTTCTGAATTATTAATTAACTTGGATTCAAGTAATATAAACTGGAGGAAGCGAAGTATTATCTTTTATTTTATCAATTGGGAAATTGAATAATACCTTAGAATAAGCAATCCATAATTCATTATTTAAATAAAAAATATCATTAATAGTACTTCCTTTAAATCCATCTGTTTCATCTAAGATATGTACGATATTTCCTTTGTTATCAGAAATAAGAATTCCTTTTTTAGCTAAGGAAACAATAAGATTGCCAGCATGGATTATTTTTCTGATAGAACCAAATTCTTCATACTTTGTATTTTGCTTTTCATTTGAAATACTATTGCCTTGAATAAATACTAAACTATAGTTTAGTTTAGCAGCTGCCATAGTAAATTCCTTGAATTCCTTTCCGTCGAATCGCATCAATCCATTATCCGTCCCTATCTAAAGATATCCCTTACCATCTTGAATGAAGTCATAGATCCGATTAGAAGGAAGTCCATCTTCTGCAGTAAATTGGAAATAAAAAGACTCCTCTTCCTGTGCAAAATAAGAAAATGATAGGAATAAAATGCTGATATATAGAGAAAATTGCTTCATACGTCTAAATGGGCTACAATCCAAAGGTACAAGTTTCCTTCCTTTTCGCATAATTCTTATCTTGGAGAAAAATAATCGAATATGCTCCACCTATTAATGTTAGAATGGAAAAAATTGACCTCTAATAGGACTTTCATTGTCATGACGGTTCTTTATATGGTGTTTTTGCCTACTGTTTTTTTATTTGGAAAGTACTTTCCTGATTTCAGTACTGGGGGGTCACAATCAGGACTTTCTGCTGCTGCACTTTCTGCATCTACAGAAGATCCTTATATGTTTCCTCATGTTTGGAAGTCACTAGGCTATTTGGGGAGTTGGTTTAATTATTATTTTCTTGGCATTATCGGAATACTCATTATTACTAATGAATATGATTATAAAACACTCCGCCAAAGTATCATTAATGGATTGACTCGTAAGGAATATTTTATAGGTAAAATTTTGATTGTATTTGCTTTAGGTATAGCATTTTCTCTGTATTATATGTTCATGGGACTCATCGTTGGTTTTTTCAACACAGGAACTATCTTCATGCCTAAGGTGATGCAGAATGCTGATATTATACCATTGTACGCACTTCAGATCATCGGATATATGTCGTTGGCAGTATTTTTTGGTTGGCTATTCAAGCGGTTTGCCTTATCGCTTATCTTTTATATGTTTTATCCCATAGTGGAATTCATTGCATTAAATTGGTTTATTTTTTACTTTGAACCGACGAGCAAGATAGTGATGTACACTCCTATCAGTGCGATGAAGAATTTAGTACCAGTTTATACTCCTTTTCCGATGTTAAATGGATTAAGGTTAGAAGGGGCTATTGAATACGAAAAACGGGTAGGATTACCTTTCTTTCTACCAGAGTTAGATGCTACCATAGTAAGTATCGTATTCGTGATTGTATTCATTCTGTTAAGTTATTGGAGATTTAGTAAATCTGATTTGTAAACAATCCTAGTATTACTTTGTTACAATAAATGAATGATGATAGAAACTACTGATATAGAGGATACTATAATAATGGAGGAAATGCTAACTAACACTGGCGAAAACCTCTTGTCTATTTCTAAAACCAATCCTGTGATGCTGGTTTTTCTTAGACATTTTGGCTGTACATTTTGCAGAGCTGCATTAGCAGAGATTTCTTCCAATTTAGGTAAACTAGAATCTAACGGAACTAAAGTCGTCTTTGTTCATATGTCAGACGAATCTACTGCACGTAGTTATTTCAATAGATATAAATTAGTAGATCCACTACAAATAGCTGATCCAGAATGTAAATTTTACCAAGAATTTGGCTTAGTAAAAGGTGATTTTAATCAACTATTTGGTTTAAATAATTGGATAAGAGGCTTTTCTGAAGGAATAGTCAATGGACATGGCATAGGGACACAATTAGGTGATGGTTTCCAGATGCCAGGCGTTTTTCTGATACAAAATGGTGTAATTAAAGAGCAGTATATACATAAATCAGCTTCAGATAAGCCAGATTATGTAAAGTTATCAGACTGCTGCACGATTTAAAAAAAATGTTTTTACGAAGTAGTTTTTAAACAACTTCCATATATAAAAAAGCTGTTAGAACGTAGTTCTAACAGCTTTTTTTGAATTATATGCGATAATATTATGCTTCAATTTAGTAGGAAACATTCTAAATCCCATAAATCCTACCATACTTCTCCTTCGCATAATCCATGAAATATTTGAAGTTCAATGGTTCTCCAGTGACCATTTTACAGAGTTTTTTTGCAGAATAGGTACATCCATGCTGATGAATATTGACTCTAAGCCATTCTAGCAATTCGCTCGTATCTCCAGCTTCTATTTTGTCCTGTAAACCTGCGATATCCTTTTCTGCCTGTGCAAAAAACTGAGCAGCATAAAAACTCCCCAAAGAATAAGTAGGGAAATATCCTATACTTCCATAAGCCCAATGAATATCTTGTAAAATGCCTTCATTATCACTAGGAACATCTATACCTAAGTATTCCTTATACTTTGCATTCCAAACTTCATTCAAATTATCAGTAGAATAAGTACCATCTAATAAGCCCTTTTCTATTTCATAACGAATAAGGACATGAAAATGATAATATAATTCATCAGATTCTACACGAACCAAACTAGGTTCTACCTTATTGATAGCCTTGAAAAAATTATTCGCACCTACGCCTTTGGTTTGTTCTGGGAAATATTTCTTGACGAGTTTCATATTAGCTTTCCAGAAAGGAAGGCTTCTACCTACATTATTTTCCCAAAGCCTAGACTGTGACTCATGAATACCCAAAGAAACAGCACTTCCAGAAGGCAACCCATATTCAGAGATAGGCAATCCTTGTTCGTACAATGCATGACCTCCTTCATGAATGCAACTCCATGCCATACTACCCAAATTCTGTTCATCAATGCGAGTAGTCACTCGTACATCTGAAGAAGAAAAATTGGTAGTGAAGGGGTGTGGAGATAAATCCTGCCTACCACCTCCAAAATCATAACCCATTACCTTCAAGATATCAATACCAAAATCCCATTGCTTATCCTTGCCATAATGTTTATGTAGGAAACTATTGTCGACTTGTTTCTTTTCTTTTATCTTTTGACAAAAATCAACTAACTGAACACGTACATCTGCAAATAATGCATCTAATTCCTCGACTTTAGCACCAGGTTCATATTCACTGAGCAATGCTTCGTATGGATGGTTTTTATAACCTACTACTCTACATTCTTCTTTCTTGATTTCCACCAATTTAGCCAATACATCCTTGAATAAACCATAGTCATTGGCTTCTCTCGCCTTTAGCCAAGCGTGATAGCCTTCAGAAATAGCCTTGGATTTTTTCATGATAAAATCCGTAGTGAACTTATTAGCACGCTTTTGCTTCTTTGAAGTGATTTCTACATTACGTCTTTTTTTAAGTTTGAGTTTTTTCTTTTTACTGTTCAATGCCTCTAAATTCTTTGAAAAATCAGGATCCGTAAATAGCTCATGAGCGATGCCAGTAAGTGTAGCCACTTGTTGACCTCTGATAGCCGCACCTTTAGGTGGCATATTCACTTCCTTATCCCAACCAAGTACTGATACAGAATAGCCTATGTCAGCGATTTTTCTCATTGTGTTTACATACTTATCGTAATTCCCTTTCATGGTATTGAATAATTTTTT
>JBNMOV010000179.1:0-9137 GCA_051275765.1 Maribacter sp.
ATATTTTTGTGCTAGGCAAGGCGGTAAAAGCCGCGTTACGCCTTAGCGTAATAAGGTTTTTGCCAACGCAGCATAGTGCAAAAAGATGAAGTCAAAACGGACAGTTATTTATTCGCCATCCCTAAGCTATAGTGATGTACAATTAATCATGTTTTATTGTCGACAGGCGACATCTTGTTTTCTTTGTGAATTTTGGATATAACGTAAACCTTTATTCTTCCGTTAGGTTTATTTCTTAATGAGGTTTACTTCATCTATTCAATTTTTTAAAATATCATCAAAATGAAATGCTCAATTATATTTTTATTGCCATTATTCATATTAGCTTGTAGTTCTCCTAAGGCTGAACAAGCTACTAGTCCTGTTGTTAATAAAGTCATTAAAGAGAAAACTGCTACAAATGAAGCAACAGAAATCGTAGCTTCTTCAAATGGCACATTGGAAAAAGTCAGTAAAACACCAGAGCAATGGCAAGCTGAACTAACCGAAATGGAATACTATGTCCTTAGAGAGAAAGGGACAGAACGTTCTTTTACAGGAGATTTATGGGATAATAAGGAAGAAGGAATTTATACTTGTGCAGCTTGTAAGCTACCACTTTTTCATTCTGAGACTAAATTTAAATCTGGTACAGGATGGCCTAGTTATTATCAGCCTATCAACAAAGAAAATGTGGTGGAATACACAGATAAAACGCATGGCATGACTCGTGTGGAAGTTGTTTGTGGTAGATGTGATGGACACTTAGGACATATATTCAATGATGGTCCTGAGCCTACTGGTTTGAGATATTGTATCAATTCTGTTTCGCTGGATTTTGAGAAGGATAATAAGTAATTATTTTCTTAGTATGCTTAATAAAATAATTGCTGTTGCGATTAATCGCAACAGCAATTATTTTATTTTTATTGGCGAATAGACGCTGCTTCGCTTTCTAGTTCATTTTTTGCACTTTGCTCAATAGTAGATAATGTACCTTCCAAAAGGTCATCTGATTCGTATGGATCATCTATAAGATTAAACAATGCTTGCGTTCCATCGTACCAATTATTCAATTTATAAGTTGAATTTCTAATCGTCCAACCAGAGGCATCATCTGTATCTTGCGTAATATCTGTATATAGGTAATCTCTTTGATTTTCTTCCGTAGAGATTATATTGGAATAATTAACTGAATTATTGATTTTATCTACATTCGCTCCTGCAAAACCTAAGATCGTAGCAAATATATCTGTGTTATTTATCAATGAATTATCCCTTACATTTTTCCGTGTTACTGGTGTGCCAGAAATGATAAATGGTGTATTTACTCCTCCATTATAAAGCGATCCTTTGGATTGATAATTAGCATATGGAGATTGTAATACTTTTCTCGTCGTTCCATTATCTCCTACAAATATGATGATGGTATTCTCCAATTCATTACTAGGAATACTACTGAGGAGTCGTCCCATTTCATGATCCATATTTTCCATCATTGCCATATAATATGGTGCTGGATTATTGTCAATTTCCGTTTCATCATCAAGTAAATCTCCCTGAGAATGTGTACCTGCTGGCGGCACATGAAATGGCGTATGTGGCGTATTATAAGCCATCCAACAAAACCAAGGTTGATTCTGCTCACTAATCCAATCTATCGCCAAATCTGTATATTTTGTAGTGGTATATTCAGTGGATGGTTCTGTATTTCCATTAATCGTTAAGGACCATTCGTTGTAATCACTTACAGCTCCTTGGAGAGAACCTGCATAATAATCTATTCCCATCATATTGGGATTATCTGATCCTCCATTAGACTGATTTGACAAGTGCCATTTACCTATTACAGCATGTGTATAAGCATTATTAGTTTCTGCGTCTAATCGACTTTGGATAGATTCTTCTTCTAGGGAAATAGCTGCCATATCATCTGCATTCAAAACATTGGTATGAACACCATATTTCCCAGTAAGGATACCTGCACGAGTTGGTGCACAGATAGGATTCGTCCAAAAGTTATCGAATACAATACCATCTGTCATCATAGATTCTAAATGTGGCATATTGGGTTTTGTGCTACCTTCAGTATAGCCTGGCGTGGCGTCTTTTCCCATGTCATCTGCAATGATGAGTAGGATATTAGGTTCTTCTGGGAACATATCTATGATATCAATCACATCTTTTTTGCAAGAAAATGTGAATAATACGATTGATAATAGAATAAGAAATCTGATATTCATAAAAAATGAATTGATTAGGTAGATAATGAATGTATGACTAGCTAAATGTAGATTGGTTTAACACAAGTAAGAATTTATTCTCCCTCATCTCTCATCCAGTCCATTAATTCTTTGAAGGTTTGGACTACTTTTTTGGTTTCCTTTTCTTTTAGACTAGATGCTTCGCAGCGTTTTTTAAAAATATCTAAAGGCTCCATATTATCCAATTCATAGGAAGATGAAAGAGTATCTACTGCCTTATAAGTCTTCGAATAACTAACTCTCAATAGGCGAATAGGATAAGCCTGTACTTTGTCATTATAATAATAAAATGCATCTGCACGACTCTCTTCTGAAGTAATGAGAATTTCTATCCATGCTTCTAGTTGGATTTCAGACTTTTCCATGTCTTGGATAATTTCATCCAATTTCTTTTCTATCGCTTCTTCTTCACCTTTTATGGATACTAATCTTCTGAAAAGTGGTACTTTGACGATTTTAATATCTTTAATGTCTCGTCCTTTGAACTCGACTATCGTTACAGATTTCTGATCCTTCCATTCTCCAAAAGTCATTGGAATCAAAGAACCAGAATAACGAATATGCTTTTTCTTACCAATAACCTGTGCGGAATGAATATGTCCTAATGCTACATAATCAAAGGATTCTGGAAAGTGCGAAGCAGATATATTTTCCATATTACCAATATAGATATTATCCTGTTTATCAGATGCTTTCGCTCCTTTGGCGTATAAATGTCCAGTGGTAATAATAGGGACACCATCATTTTGATAAACCTCGACTGCTTCCGCTGCCATTTCGTAATGTGCCTTGATTCCTACTTTTATCTTATCTATTCTTTCATCGCCACTTTCGCCAGAAACCGCAGCTTTCAAATCTCTATCTCGTAAAAACGGAACGGCAGCCACTACCATTTCCAATGCTCCTTTTTCTGAATATAATAAAATAATTTCATCTTCGATATCGACTGTAGCACAGCCGATTACATGTGTATTAATGGCAGATAAAATTTCTTTAGGGGCATTAAGCATATGAGGAGAATCGTGATTCCCTCCAGTGATCACTACATGACGACAACCTTTTCGCACTACATCCACTAAAAACTTATAGTATAATTGCCTTGCATTATTAGGCGGATTAGGTGTATCAAAAATATCGCCTGCCACTATCAATACATCAATCTTTTCCTTTTCTATCAATTCCAACATCCACGCCATAGCATACCTATGTTCGTCTATTCGATCCAAGTTTTGCTTGAATTTCTGCCCTAGATGCCAGTCTGCTGTGTGTAGGATTTTCATGATTTATTAATGATTGACGATTGGAAACTAGTTCTAATAACTAATTCCCAATTCTTAATCAACTAATTTTTATTCGAGCAAATTCAATTGCTCGCTTGTCTCATAATCTATCGCTGCTTGTATGAAAGATACAAAAAGCGGATGTGGATCTTCTACTGTACTTTTGTATTCTGGATGAAACTGTGCAGCGATGAACCAAGGATGTCCTTTCAGTTCTATGATTTCTACTAAATTGGTGGCAGGATTCGTTCCTACGCACATCATTCCAGCTTTTTCAAACTGCTTTTTATAATCATTATTGAATTCAAAACGATGACGATGGCGTTCGTCTATTTTTGTCGTTTTGTAGATTTGCTGCACCTTAGATTTTCGTTTCAATTCACATGGATAAGAACCTAAACGCATGGTACCACCCATATCACTGACATTCTTTTGCTCCTCCATGATGTCTATGACCTTATGCTCCGTTTCAGGATTCATTTCAGTACTATTGGCACCTTCCATTTCCAATACATTCCTAGCAAATTCTACTACTGCTGTCTGCATTCCTAGGCAAATTCCAAAGAAAGGAATATTATTTTCACGAGCATATTTTACCGCTGCTATCTTACCTTCAAACCCTCGTTCTCCAAAACCTGGAGCCACTAAAATACCATGTAATTTAGATAATTTCTTTTCTGCGGTATCTCCATTTAATTCCTCTGCATGAATAGGCTCTACGATGACTTCACATTCGTTCATCGCACCTGCTAATATAAAGGATTCGTAGATAGATTTATAAGCGTCTTTTAACTCGATGTATTTTCCTATCAATCCTATCCTTACTTCATTTGTAGGATTTTTGAGCTTCCCTAAAAACTGCTTCCACTTTTTCAAGTCTGGCTCACGTTTGTCCATCAAACGGAGTTTGTTCATCACTACCCTATCCAAATTCTCACGAAGCATCAATAATGGCACATCATATACTGTTTCTGCTGTGATGGCTTCTATGACAGAACTCACATCTACATTACAAAAACGAGCGATTTTTCTACGAATATCATTACTAATATCATGATCTGTCCTACACACCAAAATATCTGGCTGAATACCTGCATTTTGTAGTTCCTTTACGGAATGTTGGGTAGGTTTAGTCTTGAGTTCCTTGGCAGCTTGTAGGTATGGTAATAATGTCAAGTGTACAACTAGGCAATTATCTGTTCCTAGATTCCATTTCATCTGTCGAACTGCTTCCAGATAAGGCAAAGATTCGATATCTCCAACTGTTCCTCCTAGCTCTGTAATGATAATATCATAATCACCAGACTGTCCCAAAAGCATCATTCGACGCTTGATTTCATCTGTGATATGTGGAATAACTTGTACCGTTTTCCCTAAATAATCACCTCTTCTTTCTTTTTGGATAACAGTTTGGTAAATTCTACCAGTCGTTACATTATTCGCCTGTGAAGTTGGCGTATTTAGGAATCTTTCATAATATCCCAAATCTAGATCTGTTTCTGCACCATCATCTGTCACGAAACATTCGCCATGTTCGTATGGATTCAGTGTCCCTGGATCTACATTAATATATGGATCAAATTTCTGAATTGTGGTTGAAAAACCTCTGGCTTGTAAGAGTTTAGCTAGTGATGCTGAAACGATGCCTTTTCCTAAAGATGAAGTCACTCCCCCCGTAACGAAAATATATTTGGTCATTATAATTACATTGAATTCTCAGTAATACCATTACGGGGTACAAAGGTAATTCATTTATCAAATAATTCTTTTGAAATGTAAATTGAATTTTAAAAACATTTGATCAACGGTGCTAAACTTAGCTTTAAGCAAACAGAAAAGCTTTACCAAAGCAGGTACTACAATATCAACTTAATTTGGAAAGTTGATTAATAAAGTATTCATAATATTGAAGATCTTCTCTTCTTCCCGTTCCCCAAAGTGGACGATAGCCTTCTTTGATGCGATAATAGTCTTGGATGATATCGCCTTGTTGTTCAAAATTAAAGGAAAGGAAGTCTAGTTTTTTGGCAATCGCAGATTTGAGTGCGGTTACACCACCATAATTATACTGCATTTCGGAATGCTGCGCCAACAAAGCTCTGAGTGCGTAAGCTGTTCCAAATCTTTCGTATTGCCAAATGTGGATGAATTCGTGGATGAGTACGCCATTTTCTAATACTCCACCTGCATTGATGGTATGATAACTTACATATGCCTTAGCTGCAGGGAAAATTTTAAATCCAAAGATGGCTTTTTCATCTACTGTTATTAATTGATAACGGAGTGAATCACCATAAACCGATTTTGCCATTTCTATCTCCCATTTCTGGAGAGGACGGCTATTGAATTTCGCCCAATCTGCAAGAGTACCATATACTTCTCCAACACCTATGAGGTCCAATATATATAGTAGGAATTCTACCAACCAAACACCTATCTTCTGAGCGTAATTCATGGATACGGGAGATTCCCACCAATATCTACTTTCTTTTGGTTTGAGGAAACGGACGCCATCTACGAGATGTTTTCCTAAACGATACAATCGTTTGGGAATAGATGTGATATAATAAAATAACCTCCATAAAGTCAAGGTAACCTTATGGAATAATTGATTAAAGAACCAGCTCATAATATTCATCCATTTCTTAAAAGATAGATGATTAAATATTTGAGATTTCAATATAAGAACTAAGTTCCAAAATCGTCATCTTAAATATTCTAATCAAAGCATTTCATTCCTAGATATTAATAAAGTACTTAAACACAATTAAATAATAAACTAGACTAAAGTAATGCGGTTTTAACAAAATATCGTAAAGTCTGCATGACTTATGTTCCAATATAAATAAATCTAGCCTAAATTCATATTTAATCGTGCCTAAGTAGTAGTTGAATTTCGGGGCATCCTCCCCCAAGGATAGTATTTAATGTAAATATATAATTATTTACTATGTATAACCGGTTCAAAATCGGAGAAGGATGACAATTAGTGGAAAACGGTACTTTTCATTTAGAATACGCAAAACAGCAATAGGAATTAAAAATTTTGTTTATATAAAAACAGCATAAAATACTGACAGTCAATAAAAAAAACACATAACAATACTTACGCTTTATTAATAAAAGCAAAAAAGAGCCGTTCCCTAAAGAAACGGCTCTTTTTAATCTGTAATTAGATGAATTAGTTTGGAGTAAAATCCATAAAATGTGTGTTTTTTTTTAGGAAACGTACATTTTATCCTTACATCTTTACATCTTCTATTTCACATTCTGGACAGATACTCTTATCATATTGAAAATAAGTAGAATCATAGATTTTATTCGTTCTCATCTTATTAATAGCTAATGTATATCTAGAACCATCTTTAGAAAAAATCTTAATTCTGGCAATGGCCTGCTTCTCCTTATCTACAGTGAGTCGCATCTTAAAGTATTCAGAATCCTCATCTATAGGCTTAAATTCTATTTGCTGTATCACTCTTCCGTCTTCCTTAGCTTCATTCGTCAAAGCATAGATATAATCGCCACTGTCGTAAATATTCATCAGGTCTTTTGGCGACATCATGATACTTTCTTCATCCTCATCTTTTTCAGCAGCATTGGAAAGTTGTACTACTTCATTCTGCTTCATTACTGTCCATAGATCTTTTCCATCAGAGATGATAATATGCTCACCCATTTCTATGCGATATTTCTCTCCAGATTGTACCATTTTTCCTTCTATCACTTCTGCATCACTATCTGGTATTTCTATCGTCAGTATAACAGCAATTTCCATAGCCAAATATTTATCATACTTAGCTTTTAGCTTATCTAACAATGCCTTCGCTGTAGGATCGTTATCTGCATTGTCCGTAAATGTTCCTTTTTGTGCTATAGCTCCATTGGCTATAAAAAGAAACACTAGGATATAGACTATTGTATTTTTCATAAATATTGATTTAATCTTTAGACATTATTACGAATTGTTTTTTAAGGTTCTTCTACCTTAATAAAAAAATGACTTATAAAGTTTACCATTTTCCTATCCTACTTCAAATCTAAGGACAAAAACAATTCCTTATGGTTGAAGAAGGGTTAAAAGATGTTGTGAGGCTGTTAAAGTTCATTAATCTATAAATTTGTAGTGTCATAATTTATTTTCATTTTGTCTAGTAAAAATTGAAAATTAATATAAATTAGCACAGGAAAGTTTACTATAGTAAGTTAATATCCGTTATAGATGCATGGTGATGTATTAAAGTTTTACTAAAAAAATTCATGATTGCCCATATAGGACTAACTTTAGTAATAATTAGATTATCATTTACGTCTAATACGTATCCATAGTAAAACGAATTCAATAACATGAGCCATTATGCTTGTTCTTTTTCCTTCTAAAAAACACAAAAAATAGTTCCGCAGCTACGGCTATGCAACGATTTTTTGAATTCTTTAGAAGAAAAAATTACTACCCATTCTAGCTCAAGTTATTAAATACGTTTCACATATTGAAAATTTGTATTGTAAAAGTATTTTTTATGTTGGCTTACTACCTTCTAGTACAAATGATTAATAATTGGTATAATAGTCTGTTTTTCAACTCGGAATTGACATGAAACATATATTCATCATAAGCACATTTATCTTGACTGCCTTTTTTACTATAGAGGCACAATCTCTCAAGGAAGCCTTTATTAATAAGGATTTGTCTGTCTTGAAGAGTTATATTGCTAGTAAAGGTGTGAATACGCCCGATAAAGGCTACTACCCTATCGTGGTGGCAGCCAAAACTGGAGATATGGAAACTATCAAACAATTGATCGCCAAAGGTGCTGATATAGATGCTAGAGGTTACAAAAAACGGACAGCACTCATGTTTGCCGCTCAATATAACCATAAAGAAATCGGCATGATGCTCGTGAAGCAGAAAGCCAATCTTATCTTAAAGGATTTGAGTGGATCGACTGCTCTTGATATTGCCATGAAAGCTGGTAATAAGGATTTTGCAGAGGAAGTGATTCGTCAAAACTTAGCTTCTTATGCTGGTACGGATGGCCCTTATATTTTTGAAGAAGGAGGTTCTTATAAAGCTCATTATATTTTGCCTAAGTCAGGTACTATGCAAGCTCAGGTAGAAAGCGTTTCTGCACAAAATATTAGTAGTCACGATTTTCATTGTCATGATGAAAATGGGAGGACATTATTTAGTTTTAATGTCAATGCATTCGAGGATATACATCCAGATATTTATGATGATAGCGAAGCGATTTTTGCATTATCTGATATAGAAGGAAATCTTCCAGCACTCATTAAGTTATTGAAAGCTGGAAATGTAATGAATAGTCAATTCCAATGGTCATTTGGAAAAGGTCATTTAGTATTGATTGGAGATTTCTTTGATAGAGGCGATCAAGTAACAGAATGTCTTTGGTTAATTTATAAACTGGAACAGGAAGCTAAGAAAAGTGGTGGTATGGTTCACTTCATTATTGGTAATCATGAAGTAATGAATCTGAGTGGCGATATTCGTTTCGTTCGTACTAAATACAAAACTAATGCTAGCATGATAGGTAAATCCTACAATGATATGTATAGCGAAAAAACTATACTAGGCAGATGGTTGAGAACTAAA
>JBNMOV010000180.1:0-9068 GCA_051275765.1 Maribacter sp.
AATTCATTTTCTGTATATTGAATAGTCATATCAACATCTAAAACAACTTCTTCTTCTATTGAAATAGAATCTATTTTTTCACCTGGAACTATAATATCAGTTTCAACTGAATTAGAATTACAGCCAAAAAGAAATAAAAAGGGGAATAGGAAGAATATATTTTTCATGCTTCTTTTTTATCCAAAATACAATATTATTCTATAACAAAAAAACAGGCTTGATATTCCAAGAATACCAAGCCTGTTTTAAATTTAAATATCTATTTTCTAGAATTTAAACCCTACTCTACCAAACAAGTATAAACCATCAGATCCCATTTGTACAGAATCATTCATTCCACCTTGATCCGTCCAGCCGTCGAATTGCTGTGTAGGATAAGTATTCAATATATTGTTAGCTCCTATAGTCAATGAAAAACGCTCAACAAACGTATATGACAAACTCAAATCCAATATTCCTTGACTCTTATACAAATCAGATGCTACTGCATATAATGCATCTGCTTCTGCTTGATTAGTCGCTGGTGTATCCACCCATTGGAAATCCTGTAATGTAACCGCACTGAATTGCGTCCAATTCAACAATGCACTAAAACTACCAATAGTACAACCTACATTCACACCTATTTTATAATCAGGTGCAGCAGCTTCCAAATATGCCTGAGAGAATGGACCAAAGAAGGTAAACTCGTTCAAATCACCAGAATTGATATTTTGAATATCTGTATTATTGAAATTAGCTGCTATTCCTCCATAAATAGATGAATTATCTTCATTCAGATAATGCTTATAATTTAATACAATATCGATTCCTGTCGTTCTCGTATCTACACCATTTGCAAAAAATTGAGCACCATCTGCTCCTACACCTAAGTCAGAAGCATCAAAAATATCTGTAAGAATAATTCTATCTTTTACATTGATTAAGTAACCATCCACAGATGCAGAAAATCCGCCTTTTTTATATGCTATACCTCCTGCAAAATTTTGTGCTTTTTCCTCTTTCAATGGATTAATACCAAATGCTTTGGCTACAGTACTCGTATTAGAAGCCAAAAGTGTACGCAATGATTCTCCTGCTACGATATTATTAAACAATAAATTATAGTGAATCTGTGCCAATGATGGAGCTCTGAAACCAGAAGATGCAGATGCTCTTATTGATAAATTATCAACAATCTTATATCTAGCCGCCAACTTATAATTGAAGGTATTTCCAAAATCGCTATATTTTTCATAGCGAAGTGCCGCTGCTATCAATAATTCTTCCGTAGCATTTAATTCTACATCTCCATAAAATCCGATATTAGAACGACTTCTATCTACTTCATTGGATGGGCTATAACCTGGAAAACCTTGGGAACCACCAGAAGTTTCTTGTCCAAATTCATTAATAAATGGTGCTTGTGTAGCAGGATCTGTAATCGCTAATCCTTGTGTATCATAAATAGAATACGAAGCTTCTTCTCCTGCAAATATTTCAAAATTCTCGTTGCGATATTCCGTTCCGAATGCTACGTTCAAACCAGCAGCAATATCCTCATAATATTTAGAAACATCAACAGAAGTTACATTCACAGCTAAGTTGTGTCCGCCTGCTTCAAAGTCTGTAGAAGAAGATGAACCCAATGATGCGTTATTAGAACCTGTGATAAAATACTTAAACTGATTGAAACCATAAGTATGACTAAAATCTGTTTTCCAACCACTTTTCAACTCGTGTCTTACTCCAGCAGCGATAGAATGATCGCCAATTCTAGAAGTAATATGAGGTGTAAAACCATTAGGATATAAAGATGCTACAGATCTACTATCTCCATCTAATCCAGGAGCTCCTCTAGAAAATGCATAAGCATCTGTATCTCTTGAACCACTTCCACCAAAGGCATAGATCTCTGTATTTTCTGAAACTGGATAAGAAGCATTCAGCATGAATTGGAACTGATCTACAGCAGCAGATCCATAACCTTGTCTCCATTCAAAACCAGGACGCAATGTGCGTTCTTTGGTCATGTACTCCGTCGTCATATTAATAAAACCGCCTTTTTTGCCTAATGCTGCTCCATAGTTCAAATCTACTTTCATGGTATTACCATCAAAGCTTTTGTCTTTTCCATCTAGCCTATTTTCTCCATCAATATTAAATAATGGAGGATCCCATCCACCTTGTGTATCAAAGATTTGTTGTGCATAATCGCCACCTATCGCCGTACTATATGCTCCATAAGAAACACCTCCAGAAAATCCGTCTGTTCCATCCTTAAGCACTACATTGATTACACCTGCGATCGCATCAGATCCATATTGTGCAGATGCTCCATCTCTTAATACTTCCAATCTTTTGATCGCTGATGTAGGAATAGCATTCAAATCCGTACCTGTATTTCCTCTACCTCTCGTACCAAAAATATTGACTAATGAAGATTGATGTCTTCTTTTTCCATTGATCAAAACTAAGGTCTGATCTGGTCCTAATCCACGAAGAGAAGCTGGATCAACGTGATCTGCTCCATCAGAACCTGATTGCTTCGTCGCATTGAATGAAGGTGCTGCGTATTGTAGAATCTGATTGATTTCCACTTTTCCTGTGACTGCTGAAAGATTAGCTACGTCAATCACATCTATTGCAACTGGAGAATCTGTAGATGTTCTGTTGTAACTTCTAGATCCTACGATAAGAATTTCGGAGAGTTTTACGCCCTCTTGCATCGTAATATCAAGTGTTTTTTCTCCATTCAATGTCATTTCTTTGTCCTCGTATCCTGTATAGGAAAAAACGACTGTAGCTGTGCCTGAAGTCAGACTTAGGCTGTAACTTCCGTCAAATTCAGTAACTGTTCCTGTAACCGTACCTTTTTCTGATACATTGACACCTATTAATCCTTCTCCACTTTCATCTATCACTTTTCCTGATAGTGTGTGCTGTGCCATCACGAATGAATTGGCACAAAACACTAATAAAATTAGTAGTAAGTTCTTCATAAAATAAAAATTTAGTTCTGAAATTGCTTAACAACCGTATTAATAGATAACCAGATAGAAAGATATTAAGATTTTGAGATAATAAAGTTGTTAAAAACTGATTATCAAATACATACTACCAGCCTATTCAATCACCTTAACAATTTCTATGTTAATAATTGAAATGCATACTTGATTGGATTGCCTTCAATAATACAATCACATTATTTCCAATCCTTATCACGATAAGAATTAGGTTAATTTAGAAGATTCAATATGAGCTAAACGATTCTGCACTTTGCAGAAATGCATGTGGGGATTCTTCATTCTCTATGATGAAAATGAATGATAAAAAACTAAGGGTTTTTAAAAAAATTAAGGGCTTTTAGGAAAAACTAATAGGAGTTCGAACATTCCTGACTTTCTAAAGGTAAGATAAATTATATATTTACATAAATAATTTATGTAAATATATAATTTGTTTATTTGATGTTATTTTTATAAGTGCTTATTTTTAAACAAGCTCTTAATTCATATCTGGATCCCCTATTGGAAGATTATTTCCTCTGTACTGCACTTCTATGGTATATTTCCCATCGATCGATTGTACCATAGGAAGTAGAATGGTATTCAATAAGTTTTCTGCTTCTTTCTTCGATTGCTCGAATACACTACTTTCCATGATATCACGTCTAAATTCCCTACGTAATAGGTTGAAATTATCATTAAAATCATCATTACTCAATTCCCTCATCCAACCTATATCCAACTTATCCACCTTAGGAAATACTTCATGTGAGAGGATCTTAGGCTGTGGCAAAGTTACGATAACTTTCTTTCTTGTAGGATCTGTTTTGAGATCGAAGTATTCGTCTATTTTGAAACCTACCTTGGCTATACTCACTGCACGTATTTCAATATCTGTGGTGGATACTTTGTAGCCCCAAACTTTGGTGGCGAGTTCTTTATTCAAGCCTTTTACATCCTTAACTTCCATTGTCGCCAATTCTGCTATGACTCGTTCCATGCGTTCTTCCAGTATCTTCTCTGAATTCCTAAAATCCTGAACTACAGCACGTTCTTCTAGGCGAGTGACCATAGGTTTCAAACCTTCTTGCATCGCTACAGAGCAAGGAGAATAGACTTTCTTCCCTTTTACATAGAGTGTGCCTTTATTCGTTTTGATGAGCGTAGTCATGACATGATTAACTAGAAAACAGGTATATTTAGAAGCGACTTCATTGAGGACTTCCACAGAATTACTGGCATCGCTCTCATACCATTTTTCGTATTCAGAAGAGCCCACATCCCTCAGTTGTAGCACATCGAAATAATATAGATCCTTGAGGTAGGGATGATGTTTTCGATACTCTTTTTCTACTTTTGATTTTATGGTATCTGGTAAATTCATTCTTGTAGCTACGTGGTTCAATAAATCCACATTTACCTGATAAATCATTTTATTAAAATCCCTTCGATACATCTCAGGATTAGACATGATTCTCATTACTTCATCAGCACTCATCGAAGTCTTAAAATCTGCTGGCACATAATTGATCTGCATTTCCTTAGGCACTGATACTGTACCTCCTTCTCCCATATCAAAATTAGGATCGAAATCTCTATCACCTCCTCCACTACCAAATTTCTTCCATACCACCACTGCCACCACTGCCAGCAATAATAATATTACTACCATTTTCAATATGGTAATGCTTCTTTCTGTAAAACTCATTATTCTTTTTTTAGATACTAGACGTTAGACCGCTTCGCTTTTAGACGCTAGATTTTAGATATAGGATGCTATTCTGTCCATTATTTTTTAAAATTAAAGAAAATGAATATATATCTGTCTTTTTAAACTGTCTTAAATTTTAAAACCATACACTTTTTGTTCTTGTATAATTCAAAAGAAATACAGGTCGCCATGTCAGGTGTTTGTTCACCTGGCATCAAGCGGAGAACTAAAATAAAGCTTGGATAATAGCTATTAAACAGGTCTCCCTAATCTTTCTTTGGTGTTTATCTCTGTATGGTATCAGGTGAATAAACACCTGACACGGCGGCTTTTAATTGATTATCAATATTTTATCTTATTTGCTTTTTTCCAAGAAAACTAAAATATTTTATTCAATTACTTGTGTATGATTTTAAAGTCTTAAATATTGAAATGACGATAAATATTTAGATATACAATTATCTATATTGATAAAAAATAGACGAGAAATTAATTGAACTATCTAAAAAATCAACTCGCAAATCTCCTCCTACGAATATAATAATACACAGCTCCAAAGCCCACTAGGAAAAGCAAAGGAAGAGCAATATTGATAAATCGCCATTTATTCTTTTCTTTTTCTGCACGAGTACAGTCCAAAAGGTTCAGTTTGACTTCCTTATTTTTAGATTGGATGATGCCATTATCATCGATCATATATTCTATGGCATTCATCAAAAAATCCTTATTGGCGAAGGTATAACCAGATACTTTATCGAAACCTAAAGTTCTGATATTCCCTGTATTAGGATCAAAATCATTTTTGGCGATATCTCCATCACTTACGACTAGCATCTTCGCAGGAACACTTTTTTTCATTTGTTCCAAACCTCTTTCTTTTAACAAACCTAGCATTTCTCCTGTAGCGTTGAACTCGAATGCAGATACAAATTCGCCTTCTGCAAGTACGGCTACTGGTAAATTTTTTTCTGTAAACATAGCAGGTTCTGCCTTTTCTCGCAAGAATTCGAAGTTAAGATCGATAGGCGAATATTTGAGCATCGACTTATCAGATGTACGGAGGAGAATTGTCTTTTTGGTTTTGGCTTTTTTGGTGACGATCGTATCAATTACACTGGCAAAACGGAGATTAACTCGATCTAGGTTTTTTACGATTGGATTATCTGAAAATGGTCGTACAGCAGGATGAAAATACCAAGGGTAAACGCTCATTTGTGCAGCATTTCCGATATTACCATCCACTAATTTAACAGACGTACATTCCATATCCATGATGAGATTAGGTTTGATACGAAAACCATATTTAAAGAGCATACTTTCTATCTCCAAAGGATAATCCCAAGGCGTATATCTTCCCATCGCTACCATACTATCCAGATCAGCAGATAAGCGATCGATGAGCCAAAGAACATTACCACCTTGCATCACATATTGATCGATGAGAAATTGATCTTTTGGTGTGTAGCGTTCTTTAGGCTTAGCGATGACGAGTACATCTATTTTTGGATCTATAATAGATACTCTGTCTATAGGTAATCTTCCTACAGCATAACCTTTCATTCGTAAACTTCTGTCCAAATCAGATACTTCTCCTGCGGATAATTCGCCTCGTCCTTCTAAAAAAGCAACTACGCCTGTTTCCTGCCTTGATGCCTGATAAATGCCACTCGCTAAATTGTATTCTAATAAGCCAATTGAATTAGCAATTACTGCTGTTTCATCTGCTCCAGGAATGTCATTGCTCATCAAATTAACAACTACAGTATCTAATCCTTCTATCACTACAGCTGGAAAAATATATACATCTTTTCCTTTATTATCTTTCCCTACTCTCAATGGTTTAATACCCATTCTGGAAAGTGCCATTCCTCTTTGTTGGATAAGTTCTTTTTCGCCTTTATTGGGATCTTCAAAAATGTAATTTACCTTACTAGAATATGAGTGAAAATTATTTAATTTTTCAGTTATACTTTTTTTGAATAATTTAAAATCAGCTGGCAAAAAATCAGCAGTTACATATACTCTAATATAAATTTCATTTTCTAAATTTTCCAATAATTCTTCTACTGGCTGAGAAATAGAATATTTATTATCTTCTGTTAAATCCCAAAAAGAAAAAAAACGGTTTCCCAAAAAATTAACGAGAATTATTCCTACTATTAATATGACTAAATATTTAATGTTCATTCGAAATTTATTGATGATTAATGATTGGAGTAATTGATAAAAAAATTGATGATTGGAGTGATTGATGATTCACTCTTTTACTTAATTATCTAGTTATAATTATTAATCATTCTTGCTCATTCTCCAATGCGTTAAGCCTAAAAATAAAGCGATAAAACTTAAGAAATAAATAATATCTCTAGTATCAATTACTCCCCTACTAATAGAATTATAATGATAATCTATTCCTAGCATTTGAATAATATCATCTGAACTACCTAAGAAAATAGGAAGGCTACTCACATAATAAAAACCCCAATGACAAAAGAAGCATAAAAAAGCAGCTAACATAAATGCAACTATCTGATTATTAGTTAATGAAGAAGCAAATAAACCTATAGATGCGTATACTGACCCTAATAAAAATAAGCCTAAATATGATCCCCAAATCGCTCCAGAATCTAAGTTCCCTTTAGGCGATCCTAATTCATAAATCGTATAATAATATAATAAAGTAGGTAATAATGCAAAGGCAATTAATAATACACAAGCCAAGTATTTTCCTAAGATAATATGGAATAATTTAACAGGTTTGGTGACTAGAAATTCTATTGTTCCAGTTTGTGTTTCTTCTGCTAAAGATCGCATGGTAATAGCTGGCACTAAAAATACAAATATCCAAGGAGCCATACTAAATAATTGTTCCATCGTAGCATAGCAATATTCAAGTACGCTATATTCTGGAAAAACCCACATAAATAAACCCATCACCACTAAAAAAACTCCTATGACAATATAAGCTGTCAAGGAGCTAAAAAACATATTTAATTCTTTTTTTAATATTTCTACCATTTTTCAATTATCAGTGAACAGTTCGTAAAATGAATAAAATTTCTAATTGCTAACGACTTATTTTAATTACCAATAAATACTTCATTTCTATCATTAAAAATTTGGATAAATTTCAATAATTTTTTCTTTCTATCTGCCAATATGGTCTGATTAAATGTTCCTAATAATTTTTTATCAGAAGCGATCCATTGTTCTACACTTTCCAAAGAAAAAACATCTTCATTACCTGATTTAAAATCTAGTATTATTTTATGTATTTCCCTTTTTTCTCGCATGATAATGGATGTACGAAAAGGTTTTCCAGTCAGTGGATTATAAGCAGAAACTTCTATAGGAACTTGTGCGACCATCTCATATTCATAATAACAGATTTGTCCTCTCAGTTGTAAGCCAGCAAAGGCATGAAAACCATTTTCTTCCTCGTCTAATACCTTTTTATATGGTGTGCCATTCACTGTAAAACCCCATATGTTTCCTATATTAATCGCGCTACTATCTAAAGCCGATAAAAGATTCCCCAATTTAGCCTTATGCACAGATTCCAACACCACTAAATCTGATGTAACATCCTGCCAAGAAACAGAGGGCTTATTTTGCTTAAATTCCTCAAAACTCTTATAAATCCCATTAGAAAAATTAAAAGTATTCGTCAACTTATCCTGCCCAAATAAAGCGATAGTTGCAAAAAATAAAACTCCAAAAACAAATATACTTTTCATCATAAATAATTAATTAATAAATTCCTCAAACGAAGCCTCCTCTCTCCTACTTCGTCAATAACCTAAACACATCCTCCACTTCGTAAGCATTCCTAGACAATTCCAGCAACACTAACTTCTTATCCACAGCAAAACGGAACAAATCTGGTCGCAAATCCACATCAGGTGTTGTAGTCACTACCCATTCATGCTCTCGTTCTCCTTTCTTTATCGATTTCACATCGTCCATTCTAAAATGCTTCCTCAAATCTATATGTTCATTGAAACCTACTGTGATTTGCACGCCACTGCTCCCTGCCTTTTCTTTCAAATCTTGCAAAGAACCATTCGCTACAATACTCCCTTGATCAATAATCACTACATTATCACAGACCGCTTCCACTTCCTGCATAATATGTGTACTCAAAATAACTGTTTTCTCCTTTCCCAGATTAATAATCAACTGACGAATATCCGCCAACTGATTAGGATCGAGTCCAGAAGTGGGTTCATCCAGTATCAATACTTCAGGATCATGAATCAATGCCTGTGCCAAACCTACCCGCTGGCGATAACCTTTAGATAGTGAACCAATTTTTTTATGTTGCTCCATTCCCAAACCCGTCAACTCTATCATCTCCCCTACTTTGGCAG
>JBNMOV010000181.1:0-9068 GCA_051275765.1 Maribacter sp.
TTCTTTTGAAATTTGGACATCGTTATTTTTCTCCACCGTAGCTAAGGCTACGCTGTCAAAAAATGCCTCGCCATATTCCAAAATAATCTCATCAAAATATTAAACAACTTACTTTACAGTGTATTAAAAGAGACACTAAAATAGTTTCTTAGTGTCTCTTTTGTTTTTCAATGTTTTACCTCTTCTATTTTGTCTGGCAAGACGCAAAATCTTGCGTCTCTACAAACACATATTTTGGAAAATGGGAAATTATTAATTTTTCACTTCCTACTCCTTCTCTACCAACATTCTAATCTTAATCCCAATACCAGCGAAAATCAGTGTCATCATCGGGCTAACCCAATTAAATATAGCATAAATAGCATACTCGCCTACTCCTACACCCAACACACCACTTTGATATGCTCCACAAGTATTCCAAGGGATCAATACAGAGGTAACTGTACCAGAATCTTCCAATGTTCTACTCAAATTTTCAGGAGCAAGACCTTTATCTTCATAAGCTTTTGCGAACATTTTACCAGGAATTACTATCGCTAAGTATTGATCAGAAGCGGTTACGTTCAAGGCAAGGCAACTTCCTACTGTACTAGCAAATAATCCAAAAACAGAATCAGATAAACTCAATAAAGCACCACTAATTCTGGATAACGCTCCTATTGCTTCCATCAATCCACCAAAAAACATAGCAGAAATAATCAAATATACCGTCCAAAGCATTCCTTCCATTCCTTTACCTTGTAAAAGTTTGACTAGATTCTCTTTTAGCTTTCCATCCATTTCCATACTTTCTACAACTCCCGGTAAGCTCAATTCTGTGCTATGAACTATTGCATTATAAATCGCTCCAAAATAAGACTTGAAGTCCAATGTTGCAGAACCACTCAGTTCTTTAATGATTTCTGGCTGGAAAATAATAGCAAAAACACCACCTAATAATGTACCAACTGAAAGTGCTACCAATGGTTTCATTTTTAATAAAATCATGATAATCACTGCCATTGGAACAAGAAAGAGCCAAGGCGTAATATTAAATTTATTCGTCAATAAATCATTGATTACGGTATTACCCGCCCCTGTTTCAGATACATCTAAGGTAAGACCTAATATAATAAATACGACCAATGCTACTGTAATAGATGGCACTGTAGTAAATAACATATATTTAATGTGAGTAAACAAATCTGTCCCTGCCATCGCTGGTGCCAAATTTGTCGTATCGCTCAAAGGAGATAATTTATCGCCAAAATAAGCTCCAGAGATAACCGCTCCAGCAGTCATTCCCAAAGGCACACCCATTGCCCCTGCTATTCCTATCAAAGCGATTCCCACAGTAGCGGAAGTAGTCCAAGAACTACCTGTAGCTAATGAAATAATCGCACAAATAACAACAGCAGCTGGAAGGAATATCGTAGGATTAAGAATTTGCAAACCATAATAAACCATAGAAGGTACAACACCACTAATCATCCATGTACCTGTCAGTGCACCAACTAAAAGCAGTATAAGAATAGGCGTAAAAACACTTTTAAGATTTTCCCATACTTCCAAAAACATCGCCCAAAAATCCACCTTATTATAAAAGCCAACTAAAGCAGCTATCAAGCCGCCAAACAATAGAATATAATGGTTAGAATACTGTCCTAATAATTCTCCACCTGCAGCAAATATATTATATGCTAATAAAGCAATTAAAATAATGACAGGAATCAGTGCCTCCCATATATTTAATTCATCATTAATAATTATTTTGTCATCCGCATCTTTAATATCACTCATAATCTGGTATCTGTTTTATTTGATTGCCTATTCACTTAGGCTAAAAATAGTCAAAAATCCTTAATTACTAATAAGAAGACTTATTTTTGAATGGTTTTAAAAAAAAATGGATAAAAACTTAAGCTTGTAATAGCATTAACTACAGAGTAAAACATAAAAATTAAATAATGGAAAGATGTACTTGGGCTACCAAAAATCAACTCGATCAGGATTATCACGATCAAGAATGGGGCGTTCCTATTCATGATGATAGATTATTATTTGAATTCCTTATTTTGGAAGGAGCACAGGCAGGATTGAGTTGGTCAACGATACTAGCCAAAAGAGAAAATTATAGAAAGGCATTCGATAATTTCGAGGCAAAAAAAATCATCCAATATGGTCAAGCCAAAATAGATGAATTATTGCAAGATAAAGGTATCGTTAGAAATAAACTTAAGGTCAATTCTGTAGTGACGAATGCTAAAATATTCCTAGAAATACAGGAAGAATATGGTAGTTTTGATAAGTATATTTGGAGTTTCGTAAATGGCAAATCGATTCAGAATAAATGGACATCTATGTCAGAAGTACCTGCTAAAACAGTGCTATCTGACCAAATGTGTAAAGCATTGAAAAAACGAGGTTTCAAATTCATTGGTTCTACTATTTGTTATGCATTCATGCAAGCATCAGGTATGGTGAATGATCATCTTACGGATTGCTTTAGATATCACGAGGTGCAGGATTTGTAAAATCTAATCGCAGAGTTTTAAAGGAGTTTTCCGCAAAGTTACGCTGAGTTTCTTTAGTATCTTCCTCTGCGAAACTCTGCGGTTAATATATCATCACTCTATCAAAAATAAGTCAATTTATAATATTTTCAATAAATATTGAAAGTTTGTATTTTTGGGCGTATCTTTGAATAGTAAACCAATCAAATGATTGATCACTATGAAGGAAATAACAACTTACCAAGCCATCATCCAACAACAATTAGAAAAGTTGGACAAAGAATGGGCAGATTCTAGCCTTTATGATCCTATTCGCTATATTCTTTCTTTAGGTGGTAAGCGACTTCGTCCAGCATTAACCTTAATTGGCAATGACTTTTTTGGTGGAGATCCTGAGTCTATTGCTACATCTGCTTTGGGGTTGGAGATATTTCATAATTTCACGCTAATGCAGGATGATATTATGGATGAAGCACCTCTTCGCAGAGGAAAACCAGCTGTACATACCAAATGGGGCGAAAATGCGACGATCCTTTCTGGAGATGTGATGTTTTCAAAGGCATTTTCATTGGTTACTTCTTGTGAAGATAAATATCTGAGAAAGGTTCTTAATCTTTTCAATGAAACGGCGATAGAAGTTTGTGAAGGACAACATATGGATATGGAATTCGAGGAAAGAAATGATGTCCATATTGAGGAATATATAGAAATGGTGCGTTTGAAAACGGCTGTCATTGTAGGTTGTGCTTTGAAATTAGGAGCGATATTGGCGGATGCTTCAGAAAAAGAGGCTGACCTGATTTATGATTTTGGAATCAATCTAGGAATTGCCTATCAGATACAAGATGATATTTTGGATGTTTTTGGAAACAAAACTGTTTTTGGTAAGCAAGTAGGCGGCGATATTATAGCTAATAAAAAAACCTATTTATTATTAAAAGCATTAGAAGAGGCGAATACAAAACAAGAAGCTGCTTTACATTATTGGTTGACTGAGGCTAATTTTGAAGCTTCACAAAAAGTACAGGCAATTACTTCTATTTTTTCAGAATTACAAATCAAAGAACAGGCAGAAAATGTGATGCAATTTTATTATAAAAATGCTATTCATGCTCTTGAAAAAATCGATGTATCTAGAAAGAATAAGAATTATCTATTAGGTTTTGCAGGAATGCTGATGCAAAGGAGTCAGTAAGGGATGAGAAATAAATAAACGATACCACTTATAACGCAGGATTTTTGCTTGCTAATAAGGCGAAAAACGCAGACATAGCCGTAGCTATGGCGAGTATTTTCAACGAAGTTAGTAAACAAAAAGGCAAGTTAGAAGGTAGCGTTTATTTGTTTCTCGTCCCTAGGGGATGATGGGTTTAAAAAGTTTTGTAGGTTTGCAGCGTTCTTTAAATATTCTAAACCTATTCAAGCTTATAAACATTCCAAATGCTCAAAGGAAAATTCGCTTATCATTTATCAAAAATTGCTCCTAGGAATGCTCGAATTAAGCTATCGTTGAAGAATGGTTTACAATTCATCGTAAGAGCTAGAACGATGGATAGAGCCGTGGTCAAGGAAGTTTGGTTATCGAATATTTATGATCGATTTGGAATATCTGTCGAAAAGGGAGATACTGTTATAGATATTGGTGCACATATTGGTGTTTTTAGTATTTATGCTGCTGAAAAAAGTCAAACTGGAAAAGTCTATGCTTTCGAACCTTTTTCGGATAATTTCAAGGTATTAGAACAGCATAAAACGCTCAATAAAAAGAATAATCTATTTGTCTTCAATCAAGGAGTAGATAGTAAATCTGGAACTCAAACGCTCTTCCTTTCTCCTGATAATAATACTGGTGGTCATTCATTACATCTCAAAAATAATTCTGATAAAAAAGTAGAGATTACGACAATTACCTTGAGTAATTTTTGTCATAATGAACAAATTTCTACCATTGATTTTTTAAAGCTGGATTGCGAAGGAGCAGAATTTGAAATCATAAAATCCAGCGAGCATATTTTGAAAAATGTGCGTAAAATTATCATGGAATGCCATCCTTATCAAGATAATAATGTAGATGATATGGCTGATATATTAAAGAGGAATCATTTCAAAGTCAATCGAATATCGAATGATTCGCCAGATGGAATAGAAATGATCTACGCAGTAAAAAAATAGAAAGTAAGGGAATAGGTAACTAATAATTTTAAATATATTATAACACTATCTTTTATACTTAAATTCAAACATCTTCCGTTATCCCATAAATCTTATTAAATTCTCAATATGAAGACCTTACTCCTTTGCTTTTCTCTTATTTCAATTATTTCCATTAGCAATCATGAAATTACGTGGAATAATAGTCGTCCATTGCAGTGGACAGATTATAAAGGAGCACCTAATTCTTCGTATCATGCATATACACACTCCAATATTAAATATTCTTATGCTTCAAATATTTATAGGGATAGAACGGAATTGAAATTCGTAGTGGAAAATAAGTTCAATGCTTCCCATTCATGGGTAAGACAATCTAAGCGAACTGCTTCTTTGTTGAAACATGAAAGACTTCACTTCGATATCAGTGAGTTACACGCTAGAAAATTGAGAAAAAGATTCGCAGAGCATAAATTTGGTTCTAATTACCAAACAGAAATTAATTTTATTTTTAATGCTATTTCCAGAGAAAATCTAAGGATGCAGCAGTTATATGATAGTCAATCAAATCATTCTATGAATGCCAAAGAACAGACTCGTTGGGAGCGATTGCTGAAAGCTGAGTTGAATAAATTGAATGGATATAAGAATTGATTTTTTTTATTCCTTCAGTATAAAAATAGAAAGCAACAATCTATGCTGCGTGGGAAGCAAGAATTTCTGTACTCATGCGTTTTAATCAACATTGATCTGGCGATGTAGCTCTAGGATTGAGTGGTTATGAGATGGTCCATAAAACAGAAGGAGATAGATACAATCTTGATTTTTTTTCGCCTTCCCTTTTATTAGGATTACAATATTCTACATCTATTGGAGGAAAAAATGAAGGATTTGTAGTATTATCTATTGGTGGACAGTAAGGATATAATGATGTTTTACAGAAGTATTCGAGGATTATACTGTTGTATCCAGTAGTATAGATTTGTCTTATTTTTTCATTCGCCCACAGATTGGAATAAAGAAAGAAATCGATACCAACCGAAAAAATAAGTTTCCTATTTCTTATGAATATGGAGCTTATTTCAGATATAATATGAATGGATTGGGGCAGACAGAATTTATTCATACAGATAATTACAGAGAGATATTACAACCTAAAGGACATGTAGTTGGTGTTTTTTTTCAAAGTATTATTTCCTATCAGCACTACCAAAGTCAGATTAAAAACTGGGGAAAAAATTGCCTCCTGTAATTCATCATCCTAGAATATCGCAAGTTCAACTTCCAAATCTTAAACCATGAAAAAATACTTATATTATTATGCTGTTCTTATACCAATTCGAATTATAAATGTCGCATATAATTGGATAATTTTGACGACTTGATAAATACAAATTGGTATTACTCGTAACTACAGCGAGTATTTATAACGAAAACATTAGTGAATTGCGTATTACAAAAACAACCTGAATTCTTGTTAAGGAATTCAGGTTGTATATAATAAATAAGTGCGGTTTTCAGAATCGCTCTTACAAACTTAGAAGTTAAAACTCAATCTACCAGAAAGAATAGTTCCACTAAAACCAAACTGATTCACTTCCCAAGGATAACGGAAACGTCCACCAAGGTCAGTTACTACATCACCACCTGTTTCGATTTCGTCAGGATAAATATTGAATAAATTATTAGCAGTTAGACTAATATTGATTGTTTTATTAATCTTATAAGCTATAATCAAATCTGTAATTACTTTACCAGCAAATGTTTGATCCAAAGTAGGATCAGAAGCATGCTGCCAAGTTACTTGACCAAAATAAGTATTATTAAGTGTCACCTTAAAACCGCCAGCGTTCAAACCAATTCCTAATAAACTTTTGATATTTGGTCTAGCAGAAGTAATTCTAGATTGCTCCTTACGATTAAATATTTCTACATTTTCTTGTCCTACAACACCTGGAGCTACAATTGCATTAGTAATTGTAGTCCTATTAAAATTCGTAGAAGAGATAAAACTCATTGAAGCTTTTTTAGATAACTTTACATTACTATAATCAATAACAACATCAACTCCTTGTGTACGAGTATCCAAAGCATTCACGAAAAATTTGATACTAGTTACATCATTATCAATTAATACTTCCTCGATTGGATTAATTGAGGAAGTATCAGCATCGAATCCAATTTCTCCCGTAAATAATACACGATTTTTTACTGCAACATTATAATAATCAGCAGCAATAGAAAAATTCTTTAAGATTTTGAAGGTAGCTCCAATAGAAAAATTCAAAGAAGTTTCAGCATCCAATTCAGGAATACCCAATCCTTTGATGACATCACTTACATTATTGAATGTTCCTTGGTTAGAAATAGTACCACCAGAAACTAAGGTCTGAACATTACTCAAATAAATTTGGTGTAAAGAAGGAGCTCTGAAACCAGAACTTGCAGATGCACGAATAGCACCTCTTTTATCTCCAATCAAATAACGAGTATTCACTTTCCAAGAAAGGTTTGTTCCGAAATCAGAATAGTTTTCTAATCTCAATGCACCACCAATTAAGAATTCTTCAGTAGCATCATAATCAGCACCAACATAAAGACCAAAACTAGTTCTATTTTCCTGCAATGCATTTCCAGGCTGTAAACCAGGGAAAGATTGTGCTCCACCATCAATATAAGATTCTTCTTGTCCAGCAGTAACTTCGTAAGTTTCATTCTTAACTTCAGTTCCCATAGAAACGGTCACTTTCTTAATCGTTTTTGATACATCAATATTTCCTAAAATATTTCCGAATTTGTACGCTCCAGCATCGAATTCTGTAGGACTATTAGGAAGTAAACTAGGATTAATCGTATTTCCAATATTATAAGAAACATCATTAGAACCCATCGTGAAACTCACATCTGTATTCCATCCGTTGAAATCATATCTGTTTCCAATTGTAAACATCATGTCATTGATACCTGTATCAAAAGTAGGTTGAAAACCATCATAAGTTCCACCATCTGGTGTTAATAATCCAGCATCATCAGTAATCCAATATGGTGTACGATACAAAGCGAAAGAAGTACCATTTCTTCTAGTATATCCACCAAATATATAAAACTCTCCTTTGCCTTTGCCTTCACTATACTTAGATTCGAAATTAACAAATATAGAATACTTGTCATATTCAGGTTGACCAATCGTCATTCCTAAGTCTGGATTAGCTTGAATCCAAGGATCCGTTCCGTCTACTCCAAATAAATCATCTTTCCCTGGTTCTCCTGCACGATTCGTTTTATCCTGGTGATAAAAACTTCCCGTCAGATTTAAAGTGCTGTTCTTACCTATTTTGAATCCTTTATTCACAGAAGCATCATAAGTAAATCCATCACCTTTTGTAGTGATTCCTGTACCAATAGAAGCACTTCCGCTTGTTCTATCTTTCAATACGATATTGATTACACCAGCAATCGCATCTGATCCATATTGAGCAGCGGCTCCATCTCTAAGTACTTCCACTCTTTCAATAGCATCAGTAGGAATACTTTTCATATCTACACCAACTTCTCCTTTTCCTGGAGTATCATTTACATAAACCAAAGCACTTTGGTTCTTTCTTTTTCCGTTGACCAAAACCAATGTTCTGGAAGGTCCAAGATTTCTCAATTCTGATGGATCAAAGTGAGCCGTCGCATCAGAAATAGCTTGGTTGGAAGAATTATAGGAAGGAACTCTATAATTAATCATTTGATCAATATTATTCTGTCCACTTCTAGCCAATTCAGCTGCGTTGATATTATCAATTGGAACAGGAGATTCTAGAATCGTTCTAGGTTTTCCTCTGGTTCCTACTACAACAACTACATCAAGTGCACTTCCAGCATCCAATTTAATGTCAATTGCACCAGCAGAACTAACATCAATTTTTGATTGAGTGTAACCCGTATAGTTAACAATAAGTACAGCAGGGAATTTTTCTATATCAATAGAAAAAGAACCATCAAAATCAGTAATTGTACCGCTTTCTTTTCCTTCTACAAGAATAGTTGCACCAATAAGAGCTTCGCCTGTTTCTCCATCTGTAACAACTCCAGTTACTTTTTCAAATTTATCATTGTGGTTTTTAGTGATTAGATTTTTCGAGTCTGAAAACCCTGATACTGAGGGAACATTCCAAATGAAACATCCCAGTAAAAAAAATAAGAATAAGTTCTTCCGATTAGTCAAATACATACTTAGGTAAATTTAATTAAAAAATAATTGCAATTAGTTCGTGTTTACTTATTACGAGTGCTTTTAGAGATTTGTCAAATTTAATTAATGTATTTTTTATGTTACAAAGTTGTTCTTAGGATGATATTTATCTTTTTTATAAAATCAATGATATGATTAATCCATGGATTAAGAGGTATCTTTTTACTATAAGTTTGAAATTATGG
>JBNMOV010000182.1:0-9028 GCA_051275765.1 Maribacter sp.
CATATTCCAAAATAATCTCATCAAAATATTAAACAACTTACTTTACAGTGTACTTAACATACCTTTACTTATGAGTTAGTACACTAGTGTAATGGAAGACTGAGACATGATTTCTACTAAATGATTATTGACTATTACCATAACTTAGATAGCTTGAAATATGAATTAAATTTCTACATCAAATATTCATCAACTATAGGCTAGAGGAGATGATTTATATCAGGCAGAGAAATGATTAATATCAATTGTATAATAAGTAATCAGACAATAGTAAGATAAATAAAAAACTACTTGTTTCATATTAGCGTTATTTTCATACTAAGGGATGTTGAATAACGTCTATCTACTAAGCTGAGTATGATAAAAAGCAATATTATTCAATTTGTTATACACACGATGACTATTATACTACCTTTGCAGTGTTTTTGGTTCTTAACTTATTTATATGAGTTAGGATTAAAAGGGAATCCGGTGTGAATCCGGGACAGTCCCCGCTGCTGTAAGCTTTATTTGAATAGATAGCTAGATGTTGAGATATTAAGATATCGAAATTCTTCTAAATATTTAAAAACTCAGTTTCAAAACTGCCACTGTGAAAACGGGAAGGCGAAATTGAGCGAAGTAAGTCAGAAAACCTGCCAAGACATCATAATTTCTTTAACCTTCGGAGGAAAGGCACGGATTACACTATTATTCCATAAGATGGGGTTTAAACCCCATCTTATGGAATAATAGGCTGCATCCCTCTTCCGATATATCACCTATATATTGAGATATTTTTTTCTGATATTATCTATTCTTTTTTCCTTTCCTCTATTTTCCCAAATAGATACTTTGGTTATTCCAGATAGTACGCAGTTTTTGCCAGAAGTGCTCGTAACTGGAGTGCAAAGGCAAACGAACTGTGGAATATATGGTGTTGCTACTGAAACTAATGAAGAAAAAGCTACTCCATTAGTTTCAGTTTCAGAATTATTAAATCGCTCTAGTTTTATTTCTTTGAAAAATCATGCTCCAGGAAGTTTAACGACCATTTCTTTAAGAGGACATTCTGCTTCGCAGACGAATATTACATTGGATGATTTCAGTATCCAAAGTAATATGAATGGCGTATATGATTTATCATTAATCCCTTCTTATTTCTTAGAATATATTTCTCCAGATGGTAGTAAAAGTAGTGCAGATATTAATGGATCGATTGGTGGAACACTCGAAATAGATACGAATAAACCTGAATATCTTAAAAATAAATTAAACCTAGAATATGCGAGTTCTTTTGGCAGTTATAACGATGTAGGAAATTATTTTTCTGCTAGTGGAAAATATGGTCAAAACGACAAAAATTATTCTAGTTTTAAATCATTTTATAGAAGTTCTAAAAATAATTTTCCCCATCGGGATTTAAATCAGATTGGTACGCCTATTATTCAATTAAAAAATGCTGCATTTCAGCAGTATGGTTTCCAACAAAATAATACATTTGAATTAAAAGATAGTAGTTTTATTTCTACTAAATTTTGGTATGTCAATAATCATAGAGGTATACCTCCTTCTTTCACTCAAAATAATAATGCTGCATTTCAAGATGATCAATTATTAAATGGAATTATTTCATGGAAAAAAGATTGGAATAAAAGAATAAATACGACATTCAGTACTCGATATATGAATGAGCATATTTATTATAACAGTCCTGCTGTGACAACAGATAGCCGTGCACAAAAATATGAAGTTAGAGGAGAAATCAATTACCGTTTTAATGATAAAAATAATCTTTCATCAACTGGAGGTCATGAATATTCTCTAGCAGAAGTAGATGATTATGAAGCTAATATACCTAAAGAGAATAAATCTTACCTTAATTTATCCTATTTTTTTAATAATGATATTTTTGAATTTAGAACGACAACAAAAGGGGAAATAGTTAATGGTCAGGTTTTACCTTTTACCATAGATGTTCGTGGAAAATATGAATACGATCAGAATAGTAATCATTTAAATATTAATGCTAGTTTTTCAAAAAATTATCGCCGTCCTACTTTCAATGATTTATACTGGGGAAATGTAGGAGGAGCTATAGGGAATCCTAATCTTTTGCCAGAAAAAGGATGGAAAGAAGAGCTTGGATTTCGATATTATAACAATACCAATAAATATATTTCAGCAGGAGTAACTTTATTTAATTCCAATATAAAAAATTGGATTTTATGGGCGACAAATAATAGTGGAGTATGGACGCCAGAAAATGTAAAAAAAGTATGGTCTAGAGGTTTGGAATTATCATTTAGAAGTGACCTTTATATTAATCAATCAAAAGGAATTAATCTTAATTTTTTCACTCAATATAATTTCACCAAAACTACGAATACGTCAATTGATATTGGTAGTCAAAACTCTTTAGAAAAACAACTACTCTATGTACCTCTTCATGCGGGAAGTGCAAATATAGAATTCCAATTTAAAGATTTTAGTTTTACCTATAATCAGATGATTAATGGTAAGCGATATACGACTAGAGATAATACAGATTTTGTACCTAGTTATTCTGTTTCTAATATTCAGTTGTCCTATTTATTCAAAAAGAAAAGAATAGAGATAGAACCTGTTTTTGAAATCAGAAATATTTTTAATAACGAATATGTCATCTTAGAAAACAGACCTTTACCACCTATACATTTTCAAGGAACGGTTTATTTTAGATTTAAACAATAATTTAATTCATTACAATTAATTAAGAACATGAAAAAGCATTTATTTGGTTTTTTAATTTTATTTATTACCATAGCATTTATGAGTTGTGGGGAGGACAATAGCACAGATAATAGTGGGCGATACGAAAAAGGAATCTTCATCGTAAATGAAGGTCAATTTGGCGTAGGAAACGGGAGTATTAGTTATTACGACGATGAAGCTGACAGTACCGCTTTGGAAATTTTCCAAGCTATCAATAACAGACCTTTAGGCGATGTGGTACAATCTATTTCATTTCATAATGATTATGCCTATATCGTAGTGAATAATTCCAACAAAGTAGAGGTAGTAAATGCCAATACATTTGAGGAAGTAGCGACTATTAGTGGTCTTGTTCTACCTAGTCATTTTATGGGAATTAATGATAATAAAGGCTATGTTTCTCAATGGGGATGGAATGGAAAATCGGGTTCTATCCAAATCATAGACCTGAATTCAAACATGGTTATAGATAGTATCGTTACTGGTAGTAGTGGACCTAATAAAATGTATATGTTTAATGACAAAGTATATGTGGGACATAATGGAGGATTTGGTTTTGATGAGTCATTCTTTATCGTCAATCCTGTGAATGATGCAATAATCGAAACTATTTCTACCAATTACAACCCAGACGAAATGGCAATAGATGCCAATGGTAACCTTTGGGTTTTGTCTAAGGGTTATTTTGATTTTATTACTAATGATAGCTATACAGCCTTTCTTACTGCTTATGATAGCGATCATAATATTCTAAAGGATTTCGAGCTTTCTAGTAATTATCCTTCTGACTTATTCATGAGTGCAGATGAAGACCAGTTATTCTTTATATTGAATGGAGAAGTGCTGTCAGTAAATCCAAACAGTAGCACACTTGATATAACAGTGGTGGCGAATGATGCTTATTTCTATAGTTTAGGTTATGATGCGAGTGAAAAAAAATTATATGTAGGAGATGCAGTAGATTATGTATCTCAAGGAAATGTGAGAGTATATGACGAGAGTGGAAGTTTACTCAATACCATAAATGCTGGGGTTGTGCCTGGGGAGATTAATACTTCAAGATAACATTTACCGCACGTATTTAATGTAGTTATATTATTATTACTTTGTCCGTATTTAAGCCTTTTTGCGACGAAAAAGGGTTCTTTAACACTTTGTAGGTTAAAAAATCTATACTTTAGCGTTAACCTTTGGTAAACTTTATGAAATAATGATATCCACTTTTATATATGTTGTAAGACATTAGTTGAAGTGTGAAGAGTTTTTTAATCACTCTCTCATATTCTCTCAGCGAGAATACAGCCACTTATCGAAAGATAGGTGGCTTTTTTATTGTCTAATTCTTATACCAATTTAAGTCATAAATGTCGCATATAATTCCAAGAATTTAAGCGATTACGTCGTTAAAAATACTCGCCATAGCTACGGCTATGCCTACGTTTTTTGCCTAGTACTCACTTAAATTCTTAAGCAAATCCAATGCGACTTTATAAATTTAAATTGGTATTATACCCATCCTCCATCCGTTTAATATCCACCAAAATATCCAACTCTTTCCCTTCTACCAAATAATCCACCATTTCTCTAGCCCAATAAGGCCCTAGAGAAGCTCCCTTTGTTCCTAATCCATTGAAAATAGCTAAGTTATTATGTTTTGGATGTGTCCCTAAAAATGGTCTTCTGTCTTTTACCGTAGGACGGACAGCTGCTTGGTGTTCAATAATTTCAAAGGGCATTCCTAGAAAAGAGGATAATCTATTTTCTAAATATCGTCTATTTTCTTCTGTAGGAATATCATTGATTTCGTTCCAATCATTCGTCGCTCCTACCCAATATAAATCATCACCAAAAGGAACAATGTATAACTTGTGTTTCAATATTTTATCAAAGGAAGCATTCCTTATTCTGACGAGTAGCACCTCGCCTTTGGTAGGATTATAATTAAGATAAGAAAAATATGGATTATTACAGGCTACATAGCCTTCGCAAAAAATGATTTTATCCGCTTTTATATTTTTGTAGCGTACTTTTTCCTCTAAGAATTCTATTTGTTGATAATCAAAATTCTCTTCTAGTAGTTGCCCTTTTTCTTTATATATTTTGCGATATGCTTTCACTAATGAAAATATATCCGCACGTCCTGCATTCTTTAATTCAAAATGAGAAAATGGAGCAGTGACTTTACCTTGATAATTACCATAGCTGGAATCTTCCTCTACATAAGGAAGGTTTTCTGGCAGATCAGAACGCAGCAGCCATTGATTTTCTTCTACATGATTGAATAAGGCTCGTACGATATTAGAAGGATAAAAAATAGAGATCCCTAGTTGTTGTTCTAAATCGGCATAAGTCGCCTTGGCGAATGGAAACAGCTCGTCTATCATCCAACTTTTTACAAATCGCCTGCCTGTAATGGGATTAAAAATACCTGCAGCTACTTTGGTGGCGGCTGTCTTATAGCCATTATCCACGAATACAACTGACTTTCCAGATTGCTCTAGAAAATACGCTAAAAGCGTGCCTGCCAAGCCCTGTCCTACTATAATGTAATCTATTTTCATCGAATTAGTTAAAAATTAGTTGATTGGTTAATTAGCTGACTAGCATTATGTTACAATCAACTAATTAACCAATCAACCAGTTTTAACTACAAATTACGGCTTGATCACCATCAATCTTCTTGCTCTCAATATTTTACCATCTTCATCTATAAGTGCATAGAAATAAGTTCCCTTATCTAAGTGAGCTACATTAATCGTTACTGCTGTATCTCTATTGATATTAAGATGTTTTTTCATTACTTCCTTACCTCCAATATTGAATACTTTCAAATCATATTCTCCATTTTCAAAGCCTCTGATATCTATCTTTACATCTCCATATGCTGGATTAGGATAAGCTACGAATAAATCATTATTTTCGCCTACTTCTGCCACTGGAGTAGAACCAGAACCCTCTGCCTTATAGGTCACCCTCACGATATTTCCGCCTACAGTATCCATTCTTACTGTAGCTATCGCTTCCTTGATACCATCTGCTAAAAAATCATAACTCTCTACTGTACCACCGCCAAGACCGCCAAAAGCTCCATCATTTCCTACAAGATCTGTTACATCTATCCAGTTAATGAATGGGACAAAAGCTTCTATCTGTGTATCTGTAGTCTGTATTTTTTTTATTCTCAATACATCGTAAATATTACCACTAGGGATGGTCATCGTTCCCCATGCATCTGCCTCATATGAGGTATTGAATACTTGCGTGATTCTGATAGAATCTGGATTAATTGGTAAATTGAGTGCATCCAAAAATGGAATCTGATCTGCAGGAATCGTAAAACCTATTCCATTTTCATCTGAATAAGAATCTTGGTAATTGATAGGTGCTTTGCTATAAATTCCTTGAGGATTGAGTGCTGTATTAACATCAAAACCCATCATTTCGCCTATATATCCGATTTGTGTTACATCGTTAGTATTAATTTTTAGATATAATTCTCCTCCTAGAAAATTAATATATACATCAGCACTAGGAAAATCATCTGCACCTATACCTGTCGATGCTGGATACACTTCCAGAGCATCTATCTGTGGAGAAGAAAGTCCAGAATAATCCCAAGTATTTTCTCCTGGCGTTCCTAAATCTACGTTAGGAAGATTATCCATAGATGAGTAAAGTATATCTCCTTCAGCTATGAAAGAGGTATTTGTAATAGTCGTTTGAGCAAAGCCCGTTACCACGATGCTCATGGCTAAAATAATATTGATAATGTGTTTCATTCTAGTATAAATTCAATAATGTGAAATATTACTATTGTAAAGATAATAGACTTTATTACGAATAGTTTTTTATAAGAGACAAATTAGAGATTTTGAAAATAAACAAGGCATTTTTCGAAAATCGTAGCCTTAGCTAAGGTTGAGGTAAATAACGCAGTAGATTTTTAAAAGGTCGATTTGGCTATAAGTGAAACGAATTCAATAACCTGAGCAGTTATGCCTGTTCTTTTCTCTTCTAAAAAACACAAAAAATAGTTCCGTAGCTACGGCTATCCAACGATTTTCTGAATATTTTAGAAGAAAAAATTGGCATGTTTAATTTTCCCTAAAAAGTATTTGACACTTTTATATTTTTAGAAATAAAATATATTTTATTATAAGTAATTTGTTATCAATAACTTAGCGTCTAATTGAGGGTAAAGAAGCACTTTGATTTGCCATTAGAAATGTCAACTACATTTTTAAACATGCCATAAAATCACTACCCCTTTATGCTCAATTTATTAAATACGTTTCACTAATCAATTATTCGTAATAAAGTCTAATATGTAGATGGCTCGATCTAGAGATAATTAGACATTAAGGTTGTCATCTCTCTATCTAATTCCAGCTTGAATCATAATTGTCGCATTAAGTTTCGTATAATAACTTCTATATCGCCTGCATCTTGACCAAACGGGTATAAACTCCTTTCTGCGCAATCAATTCTTGATGTGTACCTTTTTCTACGATCTCTCCTTCCTTCATCACTACGATAATATCTGCATTGGAAATCGTGGATAGTCGATGTGCGATCACGATGACTGTCCTATTTTTCATGACTTGCTTCAATGCTTCCTGCACTGCTTTTTCTGAAGCAGAATCCAAAGAAGATGTGGCTTCATCCAAAATAAGTACTGGTGGATTATCCAATATGGCACGAGCGATGGTTAGACGTTGTTTTTGTCCTCCACTCAGTTTGTCACCACCATCTCCAATAATACTGTCATAACCATATTCTGTTTCGAGGATAAATTCGTGAGCATTGGCTATTCTGGCAGCAGTTTCTACTTGTTCTTTCGTGATTCCTTTTCTACCAAAAACAATATTATTATAAATACTGTCATGGAAAAGAATAGGCTGCTGCGAAACGATACCAAACAATCCCCTTAGAGATGCGATATCATAAGATTGAATATTTTGATGATCAATTAATATTTTGCCTTCATTAATATCATAAAAACGAGGGAGTAGATCTGTCAATGTGGTTTTGCCTCCACCCGATGGTCCTACTAATGCGACTATTTTTCCTTCTGGAATATCGAGATTGATATTTTTCAGCACAGGAATACCTTCTTCATAGGAATGACTTACATTCCTGAAAGAGATCTCATGTTTTAAGGTATCAATTAAGAAAGGGCTTTCGCTATTACGAATAGGATTTTCTTCTTTCAATATGCTTTTGATACGATCTGATGCTGCTAATCCTTTCTGCACATTATAATATGCTTTGGAAAATGCCTTAGCAGGATTGATGACACTATAAAAAGCGAATAAAAAAGGAAGAAAGGTTTCTGGTGTCATCTCTCCACTGAAAACATATCTAGATCCTATTATTAATAAGATGGCGACAACTCCTATTCCTAAAAATTCTGATAATGGCGAAGATAAATCCCTTCTTCTAAAAACAGGAATGAGTGTATCCCTATATGAATTATTCGTCTTTGAAAATTCAGCCTTTCTATAACCCTGAGCATTGAAACCCTTGATGATTCTCATTCCTGTAAGGGTTTCTTCTAGTATGGAAACCATTTCTCCTAGAATTCCCTGTGCTTTGGCAGAGCCTTTTCTCAGTTTACTACCTATCACACCTATTACCCCTCCCATAACCAATACCATGAGTATCACGAAAAAAGTCAATGATGGACTGACATATAACATATAAGTAAGGCAGCCAATAATCATCAATGGTTCTCTAACTATGGTTTCAAGGACATTGAGTATACTAGATTCTACTTCTAGGACATCTGATGTCATGCGAGAAATGAGATCGCCTTTCTTTTTTTGGGAATAATACGAAAGGGGCAATTCATTGAACTTGTCATAAAGCTGATTACGAATATCTCTTATAATACCTGTGCGAACAGGTGCCATAAAATACAAGGACAAAAAGCGAAACAGGTTTTTAAAAAAGAATATGCTCAAAATAAATGCACAGACATAAAGCAAAGCCGTTTGTTTACCTACTGCTTCTATGAGTTCATAAAACTCATAATTCATATATTGGACATATTTATCTAGACCACTAGCAGACCAATCGGGAAGAGAAACAGCTTCTACATCTCTATCGAATAGTAATCTCAGAAAAGGGATCAAAGAAGGAATACTCACCACAGAAAAAACGACCATCAGTAAATTACTGATGACATTCAATGCGACGTGTTTCTTATAATTCTCTATGTATTTGAGTAAACCCTTGAGTGATTTCATTCTACAATTACACTCTTATATGCTTCTTTGGTAATAGTATTCTCTTC
>JBNMOV010000183.1:0-9006 GCA_051275765.1 Maribacter sp.
AAATCCTAAATTGCATAAACTCGCTAATTCGATTTTTTCTCTTTTAATAGCATCACTTATCTAGCATGGTCTCTTTTTATTTTCTTCATCAATGCTCATACAGTATGCCATTTTAAACGGATTTTAAGCACTTTTTGAACTAAAATCCATAAGGTCAATCTTTCTAAGAAGATAAACGCCGTGCACTTTCTTTTTAATACCCATTCAGTTTATTATTTATTCGTCAGTTATGATTTTTTTAAATAATGTGTTTATGCTCCCGACATTATGCAGTTTAGTGGAGACGATGCTTAAAATCTGTTTAAAACAAAATATTGTTTGAGCATATAACTGGCGATTACAGAAGTATTATAGTTAGATGGCAGATAAAATCAGGAAAGAGAAATACTGTTAAAGCGAGTTTTTATTTTGTGTAGGATTTTAAGTATTGCTGTAGCGTTAAGAACTGCATACGGTCGGGTGGTTTTTGGTTCTTTTTTCCACAAAAAAGAACAAGAATGAATGAACACAGTACTGAAATATAGTGACCAGTCAATATGAAATCAAAATAACGGCTAATCTAATCGTGCGTAACATCAGTAAGTAAGCTTACAGGAGTAGATTATAATAGACAGGATTTAACGAGATTCTTCAAATCTTATAATAAATGCCAGAGTGCAGATACAGACATCGTTTTATTAGAACCCAAGGAAAAAAGAGATTGGTTTCATCTAACTATCAGACCTCGTTTAAATATTTCTTCATTTAAATTGAATTACCGTTTGTCAAGTTCAGGGAATATTGATTTTGGAACTAAATTAGGTTTTGGTGCAGAAATAGAAGCGGAGTTTATTTTGCCATTTATCCAAAAATAGACTATTCTAATCGAACTAAGCTACCAGTATTTTAGAGCTGAAAAAGGAACTGAATCAAGTGTTATACCTAGCGGTATTCGCTTTACAGACCAACGTTAGTAGCAATTGCTTGATTTTCAGAAGCTATGAATTTTTAACAATCCGAAAACCAATTAATTCTCAGTATATATCAGGAGGTCTATTGAGGGCGAAAATAAATTATCAATCGCTTGAAATCCCTTTAGGTATTAGATATTATATTCCCCTTAATGATAAGTCAAAGCTTTTTGTCAACGCTTCTTATGTAATAGATGCCGTTTTTGGTTCATCAGTATATGTGGAGAGAGTTATTGATGATACTGTTCTGAGTGATTTTAAAATCTATACTAAGAATAATTTTGCTTTTGGTTTAGGCTATAAATATAATGAAGAGGTATAGCATGGAATTAAAGTATCAAATGGATAGGTTGATAGGTAACTATTCCGACTATAAGACTTTTCATTAGTACTTGGATATTCATTGTTCTAAAAATGTCTATTATCTATAGGATTACAGGATAAAATAATAAATGTAACCATGTGGCGTTATGAGTAAAAATTAATAGAATGAAAAACCTAATATCTAGCTTAATTGTAATTTTTTCCTTCCTTCTTCTCTGCACAAACTGTAAAGATATAGATGTTGTCATTAATAATATTGATGATTTTGATGCATATCTTCAAAAGGAAATGGAATATCAAGATATTCCTGCATTATCAGTCGTCATATTTAAGGAAGACAATATCCTTCATGAAAATTATCTAGGAAAATCGCAGATACAACAAAATATTTCGCTAGAAAGGGATCATTTATTCTTGCTGGCATCGATGTCAAAAGTGATTACTGCAACTGCACTACTACAATTACATGAAGATGGACTCTTTTCATTAGATGATAACATCAACGATTATCTATCTTTTGATGTGGATGTTCCTAATCAGACTACAGCCATTACTTTTAGAATGTTGCTGACACATACCTCTGGTATAGAAGATGGAAGTGCATTGGATAGCCAATATTATTATGGAGAAGATAGTCCTATCTCATTAGGTTCTTTTTTAGAAAGCTATCTTATTTCTGGAGGTAATTATTATAATGCGGCTGAAAATTTTTATGACTTTGAACCAGGTACAGCATCTGAATATTCTAATATTGGAAATGCCTTGATAGGTTTACTTGTCGAACAAATATCCAACCAGAGTTTTAATAGTTATTGCAAGGAAAATATATTTATTCCTCTAGGAATGACACATACCTTTTGGCGTTTGGATGAAATTGCTCAAACGAATTATACTATTGTTCAACCTTATGATTATTATAATGGAGATTACGAGGCTATAGACCATTATACTTTTACTGATTATCCTAATGGAGGACTCAGATCTACAGGAGAAGATATGTTTAAGTTTTTGAGTGCCTTTGTTCAAGGTGGTGAATCTAATAACTATCAACTGCTGAATTCTACGACAGTTAATGCTATGATTACTCCTCAAATTCCTTCATTGGATAATGAAACGGGTTTGCATATGTTTATAATGAATGCAGAAAATAATTTGTGGGGACATGATGGAGGAGAACAAGGTGTTGCTACTATCATGGCATTTAATCCAACAACAAAAGTTGGTGCAATTATCCTCTCAAATCAAGGCGATGCTGATTTGGATGAAATATTAGCAGAGGCTTATAAGATAGGTTTGACATTTTAGAATAATTTCTAATTAGCTTTTGAGTATAGTACAGAACTACAATCCATTAGGACGACATCGAAAATATTGTTGTTCTGTACTCATATTCAGCTTATGAGGTAAATAATTCTTCCAAGTGATCTCTTTCTATCGCTAATACAAATTTAAATACCTGTTCCTGTTCTTCATCAGATAATTGATCAAAAAGTGCATTACCTTTCCTTATAATATCACGACCTATTTCCAGTCCACGAATTTCCTCTGTTGAATATATTTTAGGTCGTTTTTTCATTTTCAAAATAAGGTGCTCTACGATTTCAAGTATCTTGATAATCAATGTTCTATCATGTAATGTATCAAACAAAGATTCATTATTCTCAATGAATTCATTGATGTCATTAATAGATAATGATAATATAAAAGTGTTGATGTCATCATTATTATATGGCATGTCTAATTCCATAGACATCGCTGTATTTAATAATTTATTTTCAAAATGAGTAGCAGCACGAAAAGATTTCAATGCCTTGAGTCCAGCTCTTAATATCTTAGGTAAATGGCGACCATACTTAAACAATAACGAACTCGAATCAATCAATATTCGCAGTAGTTTTTCTGGCTGCTTAATATAGTTATCCAGACTATGGAATGCAGCATCTAATTCGTCCCTTTTTTCTGGAAGTGGATAGATATGGTTCAAGAAAAAAGCCCTAAAAATATCTACTCTTTCCTCATCAAAAGAGTCAGGTATTTCATATATTTTTATAATGCTTTCAAAATCATATCGCTCTTCTATTACATGACGATAAGCAATGATGACCTCATGAAGAACTTCTTTTCTAGTATGATTGTTTCCCATATCGGCATTGTTTATATTTGCAAATTATGCATTATAATTGTTAACTAATTTACTTTAAATTACTAAGTAAGCTAATAGATATATATTTTTACACTAAAATAGTAAAAAGATGAAGACAAAAGATGAAATAGTAAAAAATTGGTTACCTCGATATACTGGCATGCCTTTGGAGGAGTTTGGAGAATATATCATATTGGTCAATTTCAGTAACTACCTCAATACCTTTGCAGAAAGATATGGTGTAGAGATTCATGGCAAGGGGAAATCCATGCAATGTGCTACTGCTGAAAACATCACTTTTATCAATTTTGGAATGGGAAGCCCTAATGCTGCTACGATAATGGATTTGCTCACAGCAGTTATGCCAAAAGCAGTTCTTTTCCTAGGAAAGTGTGGTGGTATCAAATCCAATAAAAATAAGGTTGGTGATCTAATTTTACCTATCGCAGCGATTAGAGGAGAAGGTACATCCAATGATTATATGCCGCCAGAAGTTCCTGCTTTACCAGCCTTCGCCTTACAAAAGGCAGTTTCTTCTACGATCAATCGTATTCATGATGTAGATTATTGGACAGGTACCGTTTATTCTACCAATCGTAGGGTGTGGGAGCATGACGAAGATTTTAAGCAATACTTGCTGGATGTGAATTGCCAAGCGATAGATATGGAGACTGCTACGATTTTTACAGTCGCTTTTCATAACAATATTCCTACTGGTGCGTTATTATTAGTATCAGATATGCCCATGACGCCAGATGGAGTGAAAACCATAGAGAGCGACAAGGAAGCTACTGCAAGATATGCTGATTTGCATTTTAATATAGCCATAGATTCCTTGAAACAATTAATGAATAATGGTACAACAGTTAAGCACTTGAGGTTTTAAATAATAAATTATCCTATGTTCAAAGCAATTAATCCTAGTAATGGAAAACTGATTCGTAGTTTAGAATTTGATGATGATACTACGATTACATCCAAATTGGAATTGTCTGAAAAGGCATTCCAGATATGGAGAAAAGTTCCATTAAATGAAAGAGCTGAATTAATGGCAGAAGCAGGAAAGGTATTGCTTTCTGCTAAGGAAGAGTATGCCAGGTTGATGGTGGAGGAAATGGGAAAAACAATAACGGCGGCTAGATCTGAAATCGATAAGTGTGCTTTGGTTTGCGATTATTATGCTCAAAATGGAGAGCAGTTCCTCGAAGCTAAAATGGTTAATACTTCTGCTAGTAAGAGTTATGTAAGTTATCAGCCTATGGGCGTGATTCTAGCTGTTATGCCTTGGAATTTTCCATTTTGGCAGATTTTTCGTTTCGCTGCTCCTAATATCGTAGCAGGTAATATTACCTTATTAAAACATGCTCCTTGTGTGCCAGGATGTGCTGTGGCAATAGATGATATTTTTTTCAAAGCAGGATTTCCTGAAGATGTACTTGTGCCACTTTATATAGATATTGATAAAATGGAAAGGGTCGTGGCAGATCCTATCATCAAAGGCGTCACGCTGACTGGAAGTACTCGTGCGGGGAAATCCATAGGAGCATTGGCAGGGAAATATATCAAGAAATCTGTGTTGGAATTAGGTGGATCAGATCCATTCATCATATTGGCAGATGCAGATATTGAAAAAGCAGCAAAAATCTGTGCGAAGAGTAGATTGAAAAATGTAGGACAGAGTTGTATAGGAGCGAAACGTATTATTGTCTTGAATGAGGTGTATGAAGATTTTATGGAGGCATTTGTACCTGCATTTTTATCTGCAAAAATAGGCGATCCTAGTTTAGAAGAAACGGATTTGGGGCCTATGGCTAGAGAAGATTTGAGAGATGCTTTGCATGAGAAAGTGAAGGCAAGTGTGAATGCAGGAGCGACCTGTTTAATAGGTGGCGAAAAACCTAAGAAAAACGGAGCTTGGTATCCTATAACCATTCTTACTGAGGTGAAAAAAGGAAATCCTGCTTACAAAGAAGAATTTTTTGGACCTGTAGCAACGATCATTAGAGCGAAGGATGAAGTAGAAGCTCTAGAAATAGCAAATGATACTACCTATGGATTAGGTGCAGCCATCTTTACAGCAGACAAGAAAAAAGGGGAACGTATAGCTAGAGAAGAACTCAATGCTGGTGCTTGTTTTGTCAATGAATTGGTAAAATCTGATCATCGACTTCCTTTTGGTGGATTTAAGAATAGTGGCTATGGAAGAGAATTATCTTCTTTTGGAATGCACGAATTTTTGAATATAAAGACGGTTTGGGTGGATTGATAAGTTATCTAATGATTAAATGATTAAATGATTGGTGTGATTGATGATTAATAAAAATCACATACGTTTTTTATTTGTAGAAAATGTAGAGACGCTATACTTCGCGTCTTGCCAAACAAAATTATAGAACGATTCATGATTCAAAAAAAGCAATAAATTAATGAATTTTTTTAAAAGAATATTTGGTAAAAAAGATAAAAAAATAAATTCATATGAAGATTTTTGGAAGTGGTTTCAAAAATACGAAAAAGACTTTTTTAAAATTGTAAAAAATCATATAAAAAGTAGAGAAAGTTCTACTAATATAGAAACAGATTTTTTTGATAAATTATCACCTAAATTAAAAGAATTGAGAGATGGTTTTTTCTTTCTGGCTGGTATGCCTGATGATAATACAGTAGAGTTGATAATGACTCCAGATGGAAATATTAGGAATATTGTATTTATTGAACAATTAATAAAAGCTGCTCCTTCAATTAATGGCTGGATATTTACAGCATTAAAGCCAGCGTCTGACATTAGTGATTTTGAATTGGAGATGGCGAATTATAAATTCAATAAGGATAATCTATTTTTTTATTCAACAGAATATGATGATTATCCAGATGAAATAGAAATAACTATTGTCTATGAAGATTTTAATGAAAAGGATAAAGCTGGAATAATTAATGGTATTTATATCTTTTTAGATAATTATTTAGGAGAGCTAGATTTTATCACATCTATAGATACTTTAGAAATTGCAGAGGAAGAAGAAATTGAAAAAGAGTTGATTCCAATAGAAAAACTAAAGAGTTTTTTGAAATGGAGAAAAAAAGAATTTGTTGAAAAATATGAAGGATTAAGGCATGATACAGAAAATGATGATTATGCTGGATTAGAAGGCAAATTAAAAAATGGTCAACCATTTATAGCTGTAATTAATTCAACCTTAATGAATTGGGGTAGTAAAGCTTCTCATCCTTGGATTTTAAATATAGAAATTAAGTATGATGGAGATGAGGATAATGGAATGCCAGATGATAATACTTATCAGTTATTAAGTGATTTGGAAGAAGAGATAATGATTGAATTAAAAGATGCTGATGGTTATTTAAATATAGCTAGACAAACTGCTGAGAATTCAAGAGATATTTATTTCGCTTGTAATGATTTTAGAAAACCGTCGTATGTTTTATCTCAATTAATTAATACTTATCAAGATAAATTAGATATTTCATATTCTATTTATAAAGATAAATATTGGCGCTCTTTTGAGTGTTTTATAAGATAATATTTTTAGACTCTAAAGGGGGACTTGAAATATATTGGGATTTAAGGGGGTATAAAATTATTTCATTAATGAACTAAGAATTTCTCTAGCTTCTTCCTTATTATCTCCACAAAACTCTTTCTCCGCTTTAAATGCTTTACAAACTTCTGGATAATCGACTGTTCCATGAATAGTGCAAGCATTATTTTTATCTAGATTTTTACATCTGTCACCAAATGGTTTTCCATTTGGATGATGAGGAATATTACTACTAATATCCAAAAATATGCAGCAAGCTGCACAACCCTTTCTACAGTCCATTTTTTATGTTTTTTTGTTACTTGGGAGTCAGTATGTTTTGCTAATTTTTTATCTTAAAATCTCAGTATACTAATATCTAAAAATCTAGTTTTAAATCATTCTCCAAAGAGAATCTAATGGTCGCCCTTTTTTAAATTGTAAGAATTTATCGCAAATAAAATAAAGCATAATTAATGCTAATCCCCACATTAGATACATCATTCCGATACCAGAACCTAATGGAAACATCATTCCCACAATAGCAAAAATATATAAATGAATGATGTAATAAAACATAGCAGTTTGCCCAAAAATATGGATGGGTTTTAGCCATTTTACTTCACTTTTTAGCATAGAAAATAAAGACAGTAGCAATAAATTTACACCACAAGTAAATAAAGCAAATATGATACTAGGAGGATACTTTATAAACGTAAAAAAACTAATCCAATCCTCGTAACTACTTTTTTGAAAATTACCCATTTCCAAAAAACGAAGTCCTAGAAAAACAGCTATAAATGATGAACCTGTCAAAGCTGTAATCTTCGTAAAACTATCCGATTTTTCCTTCATTAATTGACCAAGAAACATCCCTAAAGTAGTAATCCCCAACCAAGGAATAACTGGATAAATAACCAATGCTCCTTTAGACATTCCTGGCACAAAAAGTAAATGTTCCAAAGGATGAAATGCCTGTAAAGGTTCACTAGTCGCAATAAGATATCCAGAAAAACCAAAAGATACAACAGTAATTAATAACCATTGCCAATTCTTTAATTTCCATAATAAGGAACTGATAATCATACAGATCCCTAATCCATATAATACAGTAGTTGGTAAAAAGAAGCCACCTTCATAAAAGCCTGGCATTACCGTTTCTTCTGGAGGGAGTTGACTGAATGACATACCTAAACCCCAAGCAGGAAACTCTAAGAAAAACATCAATAATAATATGATTCCTCCTCGTTTCAGGAAGTAATTTCTAATTTTTCCATCTTTCCAGTTCGATGACTTTCTTTTTTGTGCAAATAAATAAATACTCATGCCCATTAAAAAGAAAAAACCTGGTGCACACAAATGGCTAATGAATCGAGTAAACCACCAACCCAAATCTGGATATGCCTTAAAATCTACGCCCCACATTTCACCAAAATGCACTCGCCCTACCATAGCACTGGCATGATCCAATGCCATGAAAACCATGATAAGTCCACGTAATAAATCTATCGCTGCAAATCTGTTCATGATTAGAGTATGTTAGTAATTTGGTTTTCGGAATGAAAAAGGAGTATTTTTAAACGAATTATTAAATTTTCACATACTCTAACTTTCTTTTTCTGCGAATTTTTTAAATTGATTCATCTATTTTTGGACTTGCTTCTGAAAAACATTAGGCATAAATGTAGCCATTATTTTGACTATGAATCCTTTTAATTCAGTATAGTTAACTTCTATATCATATCTAGTCCGCTCTCCTAAATCTGTAAAAATGCTTTTCATCGTGTTTACTGTATGTGGATAAAAATAAGAACCTAAAAGATAATCTGGCAGGTTATTATCTAATATAGTTTCAGTAATGACCATCTTCTGCTTCTTACTTTTTTCATGAAATAAGTCATTTCAGCAGTCGATCCATTTTGGCCTGTTTCGCCTTCCAAAGGCTGGAAACTATAGAAACTATCTTGCCATTCTTTGAGGTTTTCTGGATTGTCAAAAAGTTCTACGACTCTTTTTATAGGCAGATCAATAGTAACTGAGCAAGTGAATTTCA
>JBNMOV010000184.1:0-8914 GCA_051275765.1 Maribacter sp.
TTGTCCATGTTTTTTATATTTGCACCAGTTCTAATCGTATTTTCAAATCTGGATGCATGGACAGCCATGACAACTAGTTTCAAAGTCGTAAAAAAGAATATGGGTGGCTTTTTGGGTTTCTTCATAATGATAGTCATCATGCATATACTAGGAATCATGACCTGTTGCTTATCATACCTTGTCATTCTTCCTGTGATACAAGTCGCCACATATTTTGCCTATGAAGATATTTTTAAACCAGAAATGTCAGATGAAATGGATGATATCATTAGGCATTTAGTATAAAAATCCAAATTTTAATTAATTTCCTTAGTGAAACGAATTCCTTAAAACATCACAAAATGAACGATTATCGAGGCAGCCTCAGTAAAGAAAAAGTAAGGCAGGTTATTGACAGACAAGAAAAATTCTCTATTGATGCCACAGGCTATATTTCCCAAGCATGGGATATGGTACAGAAGGATCAAGGGAACTATATTGGGTTTGGTGCAGTTAGTATGCTTATTTCAGGAGCAGTAGGTGTTATTCCATATATAGGGAATATACTTTCCGGTTTGGTAAGTGCTGTCCTCAATCCTGGTTTTTATATCTTCTCTTTTAAGAAGAAATATGATCAACACCCAGATTTCAATACCTTTTTTGAAGGCACAAAACATACTGGTGCACTTATAGCAGAACTATTAATTGTTAGCTTGATCTCTATTATAGCTATTGCTCCTGCAGGTATTATCTTTGCCTTTTCAGTGGATTGGGATACAGGAATGCTCAATGATCCATCAGGCTTAATGATTGGACTAATGGCAATATTTGGATTAATAGCCTTTGTCATTTTGTTCTACCTAACCGTTTCTTGGATTTTTGCTCCACAGTTCATCATATTTGCAGATATGGGTCCTTGGGAAGCAATGGAAGCCAGTAGGAAATTAGTAGCACCCAATTTCGGAGAAGTATTCATTCTTTTAATCCTTACAGGATTGTTAACCATAGCAGGGTTACTCTTGTGCTGTATAGGATTATTTTGGGCAATTCCAACTGTTCAAACAACCAATTTCTTAGTCTTCGATGACATATTCAAACTAGGCGAAGAAATGGACGAAACAGATAGCATAATAGAGCATTTACTCTAATATGTTTCTTCACTTCCTTTCCAAAAGGGCATTATTCTATGAATAATGCCCTTTTTATTATTCAAAACATATAGGATGTAGCACTTACGACATCTTTTTGCTAATTTGATGAATATTATTGCCGTTGTAATAAAAAATCAATAGCGATGCGAATTCTATTTCAAATATTCATTTTCATTTTCTGTTCTCAAAACCTGCTCGCACAAGGAGCAATAGATGGTTATATGAAAGAAGGTGGTGTAACAGATATAGCTGTATCATATGGCTATGATCACTATGAAAAATATTACTTAGGAGATCAACTACAAGATACTTTTAATAGAACATACCAATCTGCAAGTATTTTTTTAGCTTATGGATTGGAAGAAAACCTAGACATTATTGCCTCTATTCCTTTTATGTGGACGGATGCTAACAATAGGGGCTTCCAAGATGGTCAGTTTTTCATCAAGTACCGAGCGATGAAAAAGGAAATAAAAAAAGGAAGACTGGATCTCATGATCGCAGGAGGAGTGACCACCGCATTATCTGCTTATAAAATCAGTCCAGAATCTGATAATCCCATAGGAGAACGGCCAACTATATTAGAAGCAAGGATCGTTGCACAACATAATTTTAAGAATGGATTGTTCGTTATGGGAAAAGTAGGTTTATCTTATAAAATAAAACCTATCGTTCAGCCTATTATTCCAACAGTATTTCGTGTAGGCTATGGACATTCCAAATTTTATACAGATTTTTGGGTAGAAGCCACTGCCACCATAGGAGCAGAAGCCAACGAAGTTCCTCTAGGGCAAGAAGGAAGTACTTTTGTCAAATTTGGAGGTACATTCTATGTTCCTGTAGCTAAATTCTTTGGTGTATTTGTCAATGGATCATATACCCCTTGGGGTAGAAATGTTGGAATTTCTCCAAGAATAGGAGCAGGATTCGTATTGAAAATAATACCTAAGAAAGTGAGAGAGTAACTAGTAGAGACGTAATATTTTGCATCTTATCAACAAAATCACAAACGAATAAATATCCCATAAAACAACAAATCAATCAAACCAGGTATCAATGAAAATAGCCATTATAGGAAATGGAATCAGCGGAATAACTGCCGCCAGATGGTTGCGAAAACTGAGCGACCATGAAATTACAGTCATTTCTGCAGAAACAGATCACTTTTATTCTCGTACAGCCCTCATGTATATTTATATGGGCCATATGCAATTCAAGGATACGCAACCTTACGAGCCTTGGTTTTGGGAGAAAAATAGAATCCAACTCAAACGAGCTTGGGTTGAAAATATTGATTTCAAAAACAAGAAATTGAAACTTCTTGAGATTGCTCAAAAAGACGATGCTATTTCTAAAAAAGGAAAGAAAGATCATATACTTAATGATATTGAATTCCTTAAGAATTCTACATCAACCAATAGTGAGATGAGTTACGACAAACTCATCATTGCCACAGGATCTTCTCCTAATAAATTCGGTTGGCCAGGTCAGGATTTGGATGGAGTGAGTGGGTTATACTCCTATCAGAACTTGGAACATATGGAGAAGCATAGTGAAGAATTGAAACAAGCTGTCATTGTAGGTGGAGGATTGATAGGCATAGAAATGGCAGAAATGTTCCATTCCAGAAAAATTCCTGTGACAATTTTGGTGCGAGAAGAAAACTACTGGGATAATGTATTGCCATTAGAAGAATCCAAAATGGTCAGTCGCCATATCAAGGAACATCATTTTGATTTACGACTACGAACAGAGCTCAAAGAAATCATAGATGATGGCAATGGCAAAGCTTGTGCTGTCATTACCAATAAAGGCGAACGCATAGAATGTGGCTATGTAGGCTTGACAGCAGGCGTTCATCCCAATATCAATTTCCTAAGAGAATCCGGTTTAGAAATAGGTCGAGGAATCAAGGTAAACCAATACTTGGAAACCAGCGAAAATGATGTTTATGCCATAGGCGATTGTGCCGAACAAACACAACCAAAAGAAGGACGTAGAGGCATTGAAGCCATCTGGTATACTGGACGGATGATGGGCGAAACTGTCGCTTATAATATCTGCGGAAAACAAGTAGGATATAATCCTGGAATTTGGTTCAATTCTGCTAAATTTCTGGATATAGAATATCAGGTTTATGGAACTGTTTTGGCTCATCCGCCAGAGCATCATGCTTCACTATATTGGGAAGCTAATGATGGCAAAAAATCTATTCGAATTGTCTATGACAAAAACGATCATACTATTATTGGTTTCAATCTAATGGGAATTAGATATAGACATGAAATGTGCGAAAAATGGATCAAACAAAAAGCACCACTGAAAGAAGTATTACAAAATCTAGGTGCAGCTAATTTCGATCCAGAATTTTTCAAGCAATACGAACAACAAATCATTAATATTTATAACAAAAAGAATCCAAAAAATCCTATTTCATTAAAAAAGAAAAGAGGATTAAAAGGATTTTTAGAATTAATGGGAATTAGTTGATTGTGTTGACTAATGGACTAACTCATAAGTTAAGGTATGTTAAGTACACTGTAAAGTAAGTAATGTTAAGTTTTGAAAGTGCCTTTTGTTCCAACTCTGCTTCACGTCCTCGCCTTAATAGCTAAGGCTATTAGGCTGCGGGCGTTCATTGATTTGATACAAAATTTATCCTTCAAATTTTTAACTAACTTACTTTACAGTGTATTAAGCTACCGTAATTATTAGTTTTTGTTAAGCACAAAAAACGGAGTTACGCCGTAGCGTAATGAGTATTTTTGGAACGACGCAGAAGCTGATAAGTACAAATCTTGGGGTATCGGAATTTATGAGTTAGTCCACTAGTTCATTCTGTTAATTAGTTTGATTGAATTATATTTTTAATAAAAAAATAATTCAATCAAACTAATTAACCAATCAACCTAATTAACTTAATCAACCAATTAACTAATCAACCAACTATAAGAAATATGAAACTCATCCAAATTATAGGATATATAATAGTATTATTTGTTTTGGGCTTGTTTTTGGCACTTCCGTTTTTAGATAATAATAAAACATTCACAAAAGAAAACATTGAAGCCATCGCAGAAATGGCAGATGAAAAACATGCTGAATTTCTTACTCCTAAACTACAAAGCCTTGAAGGACAGAGTTTAGGGAAAGCAGAAATGCTGGGTACTTTAAATCAGTTCTTTACAGAAGTCAATCAAGAAATAGAAACTGCAAAGCAAGCAGACCCCGATAAATACGGTGGTCATTATGCTATGGGCGACTATCATAAAAAAACCATTAAATACTGGACAGGCAGTTATATGGGAGATGGTTTTGTGGCACATAATAAAGTATTATTAATGTGGCTTTTATTAGGCGGCGTTTTCCTAGGGGGATTTTTTATTATTCTTCCTATGTTCAATGAAGTCCCTGGAATTAAAAATAATGGTGTTTATTTCAGCACTGTTTATAATCGTGGATGGATAGGAATAGCACTAGGTATTTTAATGATTATATTTTATTTATTCATTTATTTTGCAGATCCATTAATAGTAGAATGGGGAATGGCATTCGATCCCATGAGTGAATGGTTTGGTGCAGGAAAAGCATCGCATTGGTTCATGTATGGTTTATTATATACCATTGCAGTATTGATAATGGGAATGCGAATGGTCGCCAAATACAGGCATAATAATTACCAATTAGTGAGGACTGCATCTGTCATGTTTTTCCAGTTGGGATTTGCCTTTTTATTACCTCAGTTTTTATCCGCTATGAACCTGCCAGCCGATGATTTAAAAAATGCATGGCCATTGAATTATAGTATGTTTTTCGACTATAATATTCAAAACCATATCAATGCAGGAACAGCAGGAGTTGTGATGCTATTTTGGGGTATTTTATTCAGTGCAATCGGCGTACCATTATTGACCTATTTTTATGGTAAAAGGTGGTACTGTTCATGGGTTTGTGGATGTGGTGGATTAGCAGAAACATTAGGTGATCCATTCCGTCAGCAATCCAGTAAAACGCTAGGAGCTTGGAGATTAGAGAGATGGTTGATTCATGGCGTTTTGGTTTTTGCTATTATTATGACTATTGCCGTTTTATATGGTTTTGCATTTAAAGACGACAGCCCTATTTCTGTGCCTTTCTTATTGATGATGCTAACGATGATTTTCATGCTCATCTTTGCTGGCACGAAAATTTTCAAAGACCAATTACAAGAAGCTGATAATAAGGTAAGAAATATCATTCTAGGAATAGTAGGCGTTATCGTCATCCTATTGGCGATTGCTTTCTTCACAGATAGTAACAAAGTCTTCATGATTGATGATTATCAAGTTAGAAAATACTATGGACTATTAGTAAGTTCAATTTTCGCAGGAGTAGTGGGAACAGGTTTCTATCCATTATTAGGAAATCGAGTATGGTGTAGATTTGGCTGTCCATTGGCGGCTTGGATGGGAATGATCCAACGTTTTCAATCTCGTTTCCGTATCACTACAAATGGTGGACAATGTATCTCTTGTGGAAACTGTTCTACTTATTGCGAAATGGGAATCGACGTTCGTGCATATGCTCAAAAAGGACAGGATATCGTAAGATCTTCTTGTGTCGGCTGTGGCGTTTGTTCGGCGGTATGTCCTCGTGGTGTACTTCGTTTGGAAAATGGCACTTCAGATATTAGTGAACGTACTTCTCAGATGAGAACGATTCATGTAACGGAAGATCAGATTACTATTTTGGGATAAGATTGTAAATCTTATTTTTTAATAAAGAAGTTGTTTAAAATACGCTCCTTATAATAGTTATTATAAGGAGCGTATTAATTTCTGCCGCTAGTTCGAAGTTGCACCTCGGACTTACACTGCTGATTGATTTTTAGTATTTAAACTAAGAAATGAATCTAGTTTTTTGTGCAAAACTCATTACTAAAAGTCAATGTAACGAAGCAGTCCGAGGTGCAACCTCGAACTAGCAATATAAAGACTCGTCTCTACGAATATCCTTTATTTTAGGCTTGTTCTAAACATTTATTCATAATTTGCGTATATTCTAATACACTCAACACATGAATTTCTTACAACGCAGAGGGCATTTATTCAAATGGATTTTAATTTCCATTATCTTGGCAGTAGGATTTATCCTATCAGCTTACTATGCTATACAAGATCCATTGAAGGATGATATTGCAGGCCAAATGCCTTATTTTCCTACTTCTACATTAGATTCTTTATATATCTTGGAATTAGATACTGAGTTTGTTCTCAAAAAAAGAGATAGCGAAGTATATTTTGAAGCAAAGGTATTGAGTCCATTACCTATGACCACTCTCAAGGTCTATCAAAAAGATCGTTACTTAGGTTCTATCAATTCCAAAGGCAGCCATATTTTGAAAACGCCAGGTGATAAGATTGGGGAATTGAAATTTGTAGATCTAATAAAAGGAGAGATTACTTTTTAAAATAATCTCTCCCTTATCTATTGTAAAAGTACGATGTAATTTATATAAATTCTTTAATGATTACTTAAATTCCCAAAGGAGATTCTGGTGCTTCAATATCTATAAAACCTGGTTCAAAACAAGCAATATCTTGCCACATCGGCTGGAAGCTAAAATATCCTGCCAGAGGAAAACCTACTTCATTATTACGGGTATCTAAAGCAATCTGATGGTCTATTTTAATCAATTTATTCCCCGTCGATTCTGCTAATATTTGAGACTGACAAGTTCTTTCCATCGTAATAAACCAGAAAATACATTCTTCTATGCTATGTCCTACCGTTAATAATCCATGATTCCGTAAAATAACTGCTTTTTTATCTTCCAAAGCCTTACCTATCTTTTCTCCTTCACTCAACTCTGCCACGACACCACTATAATCATCAAATAAAGCATGATCCTCATAAAAGATACAAGAATCCTGTGTCAAAGGATCTAATAATTTTCCAAATATAGAAAACGTTTTTCCATACAAACTGTGTGAATGTGCAGCAGCTATAACATCAGGTCTGGCTGTATGAATAGCTGCATGAATAGCAAATGCAGCCTTGTTCACCACCTTATGTTTTCCAGCAACTACCTCGCCTTTATGATTCACCAAAATCAGATCCGACATTTTTATTTGACGGAAAGAAAGACCAAATGGATTAACCCAAAAACAGTCTTTGTACTGAGGATCTCGGCAAGTAATGTGACCAGCAACACCTTCAGAAAACCCTAATTTTCCAAAAATCCTAAAAGCTCCTGCAAGCATTTTCTTTATATAATATCGCTCTTCCTCAACAGTTAAAAATTGTGGATAATTGACTAATTGTTCAATTCCTTTTGGATTTTTTACAGCCATTTTATTTATGATTTATTTTGATAAAAAATTACAATAAATAAATATTTATACGTAGAAGTTATTAGATGAAAACATCAATAATTTTCAAATAACTTTGTAGTCTGATTTTGAAATAAGAATAAATATCCTCCTTAACCAACAAGATACAAAAATGCTTATTAAGCCATAATATACATAAAAACAAACCCATACTTTAGTACAGTATTATAAGTGATGTTACCATGGAATACAGATAATTCATTAATTTCACATTCTAAGCTAACATCTAATCCACCAACTATACACCAAAATGTCCATAGGCTATAAAATAATAGATTGGAATCCACAGAAGAAGAAGTACGACTTCATCATGTTTGGATGTATGATGCTGTATTTGGCTTTGTTTACTGGTTTCAATGCTTGGCTACAGCCAGACATGACTTTTGAGACTTTGCTCATTCGTGCCACAGGTACATTGGCTATTGTGATGTTGCATATCATTCTGATTATTGGTCCACTAAGTCGCTTTGTACCACAAGCCAAAATATTACTCTATAATAGAAGACACTTAGGTGTGAGTATGTTTTTTGTAGCAGCAGTTCATGGTATTTTTAGTATTATTCAATATCATGCTGGAGGTAATAAAAACCCGCTAGTTTCCTTATTCACCTCCAATACAGATTACTTTTCCTTTATCAATTTTCCTTTCATGATACTAGGGTTTTCCGCCCTCATTATCCTATTTTTCATGGCTGCTACCAGTCACGATTTCTGGCTAAATAAATTGACAGCAAAGACATGGAAAAAATTGCATATGGGCGTTTACTTCGCTTATGCGATCATCATCTTTCACGTCTTATTAGGCACACTTCAAAACGACAAAACACTTTCTGGATACTTGCTTTTATTATTAGGCGTAGTATCAGTTTGTGGTATTCATATTTTAGCAGGAATTAAAAACAGGAAAGAAGAAAAGCTATTTTTCAAGAGATCTAGCGACTTCGAACTCGTCTGCAAAGTAGAAAATATAGAAGAAAACAAAGCTAAACTATTCACGTTCAAAGGAAAGAGTATCGCTATTTTCAAATATGGTAATAAGATATCTGCAGTAGATAATTTCTGCAAACATCAAGGCGGTCCACTCAGCGAAGGAAAAATCATAGATGGCTGCATCACTTGCCCTTGGCATGGATGGCAATATAAACCAGAAGATGGCTGCTCCCCTCCCCCATTCGAGGAAAAAGTGCCTACTTATGAAACTAGGCTAGAAGATGGATATGTTTATATTAATCCAATTCCTAAAGGCGAAGGTGTTTTTATTGAACCTAGTGTGATAAAATAGTTATTGAGTTATTAATGTATAAAATTGCGTCTAATAACCAACAAGGGATGAGAAATAAATAAACGATACAACTTAATAACGCAGGATTTTTGCTTGCTAATAAGGCGAAAAACGCAGGCATAGCCGTAGCT
>JBNMOV010000185.1:0-8868 GCA_051275765.1 Maribacter sp.
CAGGATTTTTGCTTGCTAATAAGGCGAAAAACGCAGACATAGCCGTAGCTATGGCGAGTATTTTCAACGAAGTTAGCAAACAAAAAGGCAAGTTAGAAGGTAGCGTTTATTTGTTTCTCGTCCCTTAGAGAAGAAGGATAAATAGTCTCTCCATTTTTGGATAGGTAAGAGTTAAATATTTGAGTTATATCTTTCCTAATGTATTCTAAATATACATAATTAGCTTATGTCATGGAAATATTTTGAGGTTTTAAACAATATTTCAAATTAGCTTAAAGCTTATTTAACAACTAGGTTGCTCAAAATCCTATGCTTTTTAATCAAAATTTCGTTGTGTTTTTGGTTTAGTAACAAAAGTTTTTTTGATTCTTTTCCTAGATGAAAAGAATCAAAAATCACCGCTGTACAGCGTTTTTAACGCTACAAAAGCTTGTAAATCCTAAACAAAATAAACTCGCTTTAATAACATTTGTTACTTTTAGCTTCTTTTGCTACTTAGCTTCAAATATTTGTTTTACAGCAGTTTATGCTCAAACAGTATTTTGTTTTTAACGAATTTTCTGCACTACCCGCTAGCGGTTCTCTCATTTGAATGTCTACTAGACATTCATTTCGATTGCATCGAAAATCATTCGTTCATCCACTAAACGCGGAAAGGCGGAACTTTGGGCTTCGATCTTTTACGTTTGTACAATTGCTTATGGTTTTATATCTTTAAAAAGATAGTTGAAAAGAGCGAAACCACATTGTTCAAAAACACGGGAAACTTTTCATTTTAAATTTTGAGCAACCTATTTAACAACTAAAATACAGACTAATAGAATTGTAATAATATCCTTCTCCAATCTTTCACAAATAGTTGACATTACGCAAATAAGCGTCATTTCTAACATTAATAGAACTATAATTCACTGTATCACATTTAAAAACAGAACTCATCGCCTTACAATGTCATAATCAGAAAAAAATTACATATTTTTGTTATGTTTTGATAAAACATACATATAGAGTTTGTTCCAAATAAGCTCCATTAGTGAAACGAATTCAATAACCTGAGCCATTATGCTTGTTCTTTTTCCTTCTAACAAAACACAAAAAATAGTTCCGTAGCTACGGCTATGCAACGATTTTTGAATTCTTTAGAAGAAAAAATTACTACCCATTCTGGCTCAAGTTATTAAATACGTTTCACTTAGGGGCAATCCCCAAAATTATACAAAATCCGATGGCAAGACCACGTACGAGGAAATCGAATAAGAGGCAGCTTTCTTTTAAAATGGGCATGAATGACGAACGTGTCCCCAAACTGTTTGGGGTACTCCTATTATTTTTTGCTTTATATCTTTTTATAGCTTTTACTTCCTATCTATTCTCATGGAAACATGATCAGCATTATTTATCTGGTACGGTCTGGCAGTTCCTATTATCTTCTGGTAATCAAGTAGATAATTGGCTAGGTAGATTAGGTGTATTGGTATCTGATTTTTTCTTTAGGTGGCTTTTTGGTTTACCTTCTTACCTGTTAGTACTTTTACTGGCTGTAGGTGGTATTTCCACTATTAATCGAACTCCTTTCCAAAAGATATGGAAGTTTATAAGAAACGTTACGCTTATTACCATATTGCTTTCTGTTATTTTTGAATTCTTTGCAGGCCCTAGTGCCATGTTTCCTTGGGGAGGGGCAGTAGGAGAAGGAATCAGCGGATGGTTGGTGAATTTCGTAGGGAAGGCAGGAACAGTTGTTTTATTTTTCTTATTTGCCATCGCCTTATTTGTATGGACATTCAATCCTTCATTGAGTGATATGAAACCCAATAAGATTTGGTATGAAATTACACAATTTTTCCAAGGGCTGATCTATGGTAAGAAATGGAAACAGGTTAAAACCCCTTGGTCTCCAGCAGGAATAGGTGATGGAACAAAAAACACCAAAAAAATTGTTAAGGATGAAGTAGAAGTTGCCTCATTAAAACCTAATTTTAAGGAGAGTTTTGATGAAAAAGATACTTCCTTCAAACTCTCTGATCCAGTAGAACTGGGAGAGCAGCTAAAGTTTGAATTAGATGAAAATGGCAAACGAATAAAGAAAGCATCTCTCAAGACAGGCGATGATAGTGCCTTGGAAATCGTGGCTCCGATCAATGATGCCAGTAGTAATCCAATACCACAAGCACCACTATCTGTCCAGCAAGAAAACAAAGGGCATATAGAACCTTATGATCCTACATTGGAATTATCCATGTATGAGCATCCTGTACTTTCTCTTTTGGAAGATTATGCAGATAGAAAAATAGAGATAGACAGAGCAGAGCTAGAGCGAAATAAGGATCAGATTATTGAAACCTTATTGAATTATAAGATTGAGATTATCAAAATAAAGGCGACGATAGGTCCTACCGTAACGCTATACGAAATTGTACCAGCTCCAGGTGTACGAATTTCCAAGATTAAAAATTTGGAAGATGATATTGCCTTGAGTTTGGCTGCTTTAGGTATTCGTATTATTGCTCCTATTCCTGGAAAAGGAACGATAGGTATTGAAGTACCTAATAGGCACAAGCAAATCGTTTCCTTGAAAGAGGTTTTACAATCTGAGAAATTCATTAATGCAAAAATGGATTTGCCTATTGCTTTAGGTAAGACGATTTCTAATGAGGTTTTTGTAGCGGATTTAGCAAAGATGCCTCACTTATTGATAGCAGGTGCAACTGGACAAGGTAAGTCTGTTGGTATCAATACGGTTATCATGTCTTTACTATATAAGAAGCATCCTAGTCAGGTAAAACTGGTATTGATAGATCCTAAGAAAGTGGAATTATTCCCTTATTCTAAGATTGATAAGCATTTTTTGAGTTATTTACCAGGAGAGGAAGAGCCCATTACGACAGAAACGAACAAAGTAGTTCATGTACTGAATTCGCTTTGTATAGAGATGGATCAGCGTTATGATTTATTGAAAAAGGCACATACTCGTAATCTGCGTGAATACAATAAAAAATTCGTAGATAGAAGACTGAATCCTTTAAAAGGACATAAATTCTTGCCTTATATTGTTTTGGTAATTGATGAGTTTGCAGATTTGATCATGACGGCTGGTAAGGAAGTTGAATTACCTATAGGACGTTTGGCTCAATTGGCTCGTGCAGTAGGAATTCACTTGATTATTGCTACACAGCGTCCATCTGTAAATATTATTACAGGTGTGATAAAAGCGAATTTTCCTGCTCGTATAGCCTTTAAGGTAACTTCTAAAATTGATTCAAGGACGATTTTAGATGCTGGTGGTGCAGAGCAGCTGATTGGTATGGGAGATATGCTATTGTCTGTTGGTGCTGATTTGATTCGTCTACAATGTGCATTCGTTGATACACCAGAAGTAGAAAGGGTTCTAGATCATATTTCTAGTCAGAAAGGCTATCCACAGCCTTACTACTTGCCAGAATTTCATGGCGATGATGAAGAGCATGGAGCATCTGGATTGAAATTATCTGAAATGGATGAGCACTTCCAAGATGCTGCAAGAATGGTGGTACAAAAACAATCTGGTTCAACTTCTATGTTGCAACGTTCTATGAAGCTAGGTTATAATCGTGCTGGACGCATCATGGATCAATTGGAAGCAATCGGAATCGTAGGTCCTGCTAGAGGTTCTAAACCAAGAGAAGTCCTGTTCTTCGATGAAATAGAACTGATGAAGTTCATGGAGAACCTAATGAATAAGAAATAAAAATAGATCTTAGATTTTAGATACTAGATCTTAGATAATATTAGTTAATGCGTCTCTTCTTATTTCCAATAATAATTAAGAATCCCTCATTTCCATTAATGGAAATGAGGGATTCTTAATCTAGTGTCTAATATCTAAAAGCGAAGCGGTCTAGCGTCTATTTTTATTTAGGCACCTTCACATAATACGTCTTATTTTGGCTATTCGTCAATTTAGAATCTACTATCCAAGGATTGAATAATTTAAGTTCACGATAGCTCATTCCATATTTTAAAGCGAAATCTGCCCAATTAGCAACAGCTCCTTTTACTTCTACATCATAGGTTTCTGGTAGAGGAGAATATTTTTGATAATCATCTATATAGAATCCATAGTTTCTTGGATTTTTCATGATTTCCTTAATTGCTACGATTCTGAATACATATCTCATGGTTTCTCCATTGATGTTCAAATCATAGTAATCATTCGCCTTTTGACTGGTCTTATATTTGTTCAAATTAGGACCTCCCATATTATATGCAGCAGCTGCAAATGTATATGAACCAAATCTACCATTTAGTTTTCTCAAAAATTTACAAGCTGCTCTTGTAGATTTCTCTAGGTGAAGTCTTTCATCTATTTCACTATTGACGGTCAAGCCATATTCTTTTCCTGTTCCTTTCATGAACTGCCAGTAACCTTTCGCTCCAACTGGGGATTTTGCATTCGATAAACCACTTTCTGCTACAGCCAAATATTTCAAATCATCTGGCATACCTTCTTCTGCGAGTATCTTTTCTATCGTAGGAAAATATTTACTTGATTTTTTCAAATAAAGAATCGTCCCCGAATGGCGATAAGAATTAGCAATGAGTTCGCGATCCAATCTTTCCTTTACATCAAAATGTTCCATAGGCAATGCTTCGCCACAAAAATCGGCAGAACTCGGAATAGGAGGAGTTTGGATAATTTGTGCTAATGAACCATCTGCTTTCGCTTTAGTTTGTGGATGGGATAAATTCTTCTCTCCTCCAGCATCTGTATAAGAGCTGAATAAGATAAATAGGACAAAGAAAAATCCTACAAGGGAAAATGACATGAATACTTTACGCATGGCTGGTATGGTTAGTATAAGTACCAATCCAAATTAAATTATAGTTTATAATAGCATCTTTTACAGCTACTTTTCGTTTCAAAAATACTCACTATGCTAAGGCATAGCTCCATTTCCTGATCCTCAATTAGCTGTAAAATACACTCATTCTAATCCTATATATAATTTTGGATTGGTACTTAGTAGTCAGTCAAGTTAATATTGTCGAGTATTTTTGCGTCCTTTTAGCCTGCTCTTCGTTAGAGAACCACTCATTTAGCTATGGCTAAAATCGTGAACCTCCGCCTCGTTCAGACTAAAAATATAACCGACACTATTAGCTTGACTAACTACTTAGTTTAAATAAAAACCTTCGATATTCACAATATACATAAGAATCTTATGCAAAGCGATTAATACCTAAGATTATTATATATTAATTTTATTTTTTAGGTAGCCTAGGTTTTTTATAAACAGGAACAGTAGAACAAGGCTCTCCAAACATAATGCTTTTAGCTTTCGCTCTAAGTTTCTGAGTCAGAAATGAATAAGCAAATGCAGGTACAGGTTTATCGCTACATCCTTTGATCACTACTCGCTTATCTTCATATTGATTAAAATCAATATTAGATAATACTGTCTGATAAGATAACTTTAGAAACTCTTCCTTATTGCCTTGTGTAATACTCGCTGTAAATGGCTCTGCATGAGCTGACACTAACATATACGCCCACATAGGTATAATGGCATCTACAGAACAGAAGAGCAATAAATGCTTTCCTTCATACTGCTGCCAATCATGTGCCTTCAATGCTTCCCGAAAATCCTTTTCTTTGAGAATTAATTCCATAAAAAGGTAATCCTTCAAATCGAATTCCATTACTTCTCCTTCTGGATAGAATTCTTCTAGGTTTATCGTGAGTAATCCACTACTAGCAACTCTATTTACAAGTGGTTTATCTGTATTCATACTTTATTTTTTTAGTATAGGAATTACTTAAATAACTCCGCATTCTACTTCCTTACAATATTCAAACTCTATTAAAGTATAGAAAGTTACAATATCAAATAATATTTTTACATTATCTGTTATAGAATTGATAAAATAAATTTTAATTTAATACCAATCCATATCTAAAAACTGTATTATAAATATGAATTAGTATAACAAAAAATCGGCTATTCCCAAAGCAGGAATAGCCGATTCAATATTATTAGAATGATTTAGTCCTTAGAAGAAATCACTTCTTTTATCATCTATCTTTGTATTCTTCTTCAATGCAGGAAGCAATAATGATCTTGCTTGTCCTTTAGCAGTAGAAGATATTTGGCTTTTCAATGAAGGAATATTTGTCGCTTCAGATGGTGTAGGCTTGCTAATCATAGTAGCTATATAAACACCATTAGCACCAATAATTGGCTGACAAGTCTCACCTGCATTCATCTTAAATACTCCAGCCACTAGTTCTGGATCAGGAATAGCTCCACTAAATGCTGTATTGGTAGAATCTATTTTCACACCATCATACTTTGCTACTACTGCAGCCAAGTCTAATCCAGCTATTTGAGAAGCAATAACTTCTCCTTTCTTCTTATTCGTCACTAGATTCTTCAAAGTGCTTTTCATAGACTCCACAGATGGAAGTCCTGCTTTATCCTTAGATGCCACAGCAGCTACTACATATTTGTTTTCGTAAAAACGAACCTTATCTGTATATCTGTAAACGCTAGGAGATACTGTACCTATGTTTGCTTCATTTGCCCATTTAATCATGGTACGAGTAGATTCTCCTGTACCTAAATTAGCAATATTGAATGCATTTTCATCCAAAGGAGCAGAAGTAGCAACTTCCAAATCAGCTTCTGTCGCTGCTTTTTTCATGGCTTCTAAATCTGTATTTGCACTAGCAAACCGCAATGCATCTGCATAAACTCCTTTAGTAGTCGCTTTGGAAGGTACAATTGGCTTTTGTAAATAAGCTACTTTCACTCCCTTCTTTCCATTATTATATTGCCTAGTTACATCGATCAAGTGTACACCAAACTGTGTTTCCACTACTTTCATTTCATCTGAAGATTCGTAGAAACAAGCATTATTAAATGCAGGAACCATTGCTCCAGCCTTGAATGTTCCTAAGTCTCCACCTTTAGCTCCACTTCCTGGATCTTGGCTATATTCTTTAGCCAAGTCCTCAAAGCTTACACCTTTTGCCAATTCTGCTTGGATGAATGCTATAGTATCTCTAGCTGCTTGTAATGCTAAAGGATTTTGAGGTTCTGCATTTCTAAGGATATGACGAGCTGCTACAGAATCTGGAATCACTCTACGATCCAAAAGCTTAGCCGCTTTATAATTGTCACCATCCAAGTATGGTCCATAAACTGTACCTACCTCTTCATCAAATATATCGTCTGCAATAGCTCCTAGCTGATCTTTAAATACATAAGCATCGCTGTAAATTCCTTGATTGGATTCTACAAATATTTGATCATCACTCTTAGGTCTATTGAATTCCTCTACTAAACTTCCCAATTCATTTTTCAATGCTAAGGAATCTTCAGCAGTAGGCTTAATATCAAAAGTTACATAACTGATGGTCTGCTGAGGTAAATCTCTTGTATACTTTGCCTTATTTTCATTAAGGTAAGCTTTGTAGTCTGCATCTTCCACTACTACTTCTGTATTCGCTACCCTATCAAAAGGAATTGCGACATAAGCAATCTGTGCAGTACCATTACGATCATTGCTCTGCATCTTAGCCATCCAAGTAGGTGTGTAAACAGATTTAGAAACCAAATTAGTCAACTTGGTCTGCATTCTATCTCTACGCACTCTTTCTTTTTCTTCGTTCCAAAGTGGAGCATAAGCAGGATTTGTTGCGAATCCTCCAGCTTCCAAATCTCTGATTTCGTTCAACTGCTCTATATCCGGCTGTCCATAAGCACCTCTCAATGGAAAATCCTGAATGATGATAGGACTGTAGTTTGGTCCATAGACCAATGTTTCCAATTCATTATCAGAAACTTCTAAGCCTAATGCTTTTGCTTCTTTTTCTACAATAGCTTCATTGATAAGGCTATTCCAAAGTGCATTTTTCAATGTATACTGATCTGCACTCGCACCATTATAGCGTAGTCTGATTTTTTTATCAAAATCTATGTAATCTACCTTCTTACCAGCGATCTTTCCCATAGTCGTATTACCAGCAGCTCCGCCGCCTCCGCCGCCACTGCCCATATCCATGATAATGAAACCTAACATAGCCAATCCTACTAGGATAAGTACTATCCAAAGGTTGTTCCTTATTCTTCCAATTAATGCCATTGCTATTAATATCTTTTTCTATGTGACGTAAATCACTAATAATCAGTAATATAAATATGACCAAACCTCAATCTTTAGGTGATTAAGGAAAATCCTTGCAAAGAAACAGCTTTATGACCAAAAAATCAAACAATTAACAGGCTTAAAACTAGCTAAAATCGTATGTTTTGTTTTTAGAAGCTGTTTTAATTTAACCCTTAGAATTTGTTATGCCTCTTTTTTAGCTGTTTTTTGTGTCTTAATCAGCTAAAAATTCGAGTGATTTTCTGCTTAAAGTCACAAAAATATAGTTCAATCAATTTTTAAAAGCCAAATTAAAACAGCTGTTTAGTCTGTATTAGTAACTGATGTTACGCATGATTAAATTAGAAGCTATTTTGATTTAGTATTACTAGTACACTGTAAAGTAATTAACTGTTGGAGCCTTGTTCATTGTTTCTGGTTCTTTTTGGTAGCAAAAAGAACCAAAAACTACCCGACAGGATGCCGTTCTTAACGCTACGACGATACTTGAAATCCTAAACAAAATAAACTCGACCCAGTAGTATTTCTTTTGCTTGATCTCGTCTGTCATCTAGCTATAAAACTTTAAATTTATAGCCGTTTATGCTCATACAGTATTTTGTTTTAAACGGATTTCAAGTATCGTCTCCACTAAACTGCATAATGTCGGGAGCGTGAAAAGATTATTTAAAAAATTATAAGCAATTGATAAATAAAATGGGTAATACTTAACTTCTTAGA
>JBNMOV010000186.1:0-8864 GCA_051275765.1 Maribacter sp.
CTGAGGGTTTTCCTTCTTCTCCTCTTGCTATTTTTTCTATTGCCTTATTCGTTTGATCCAATGTTTCATTACCTACAAAAGCCAATGTGGATTTGAGTTTATGGCTTACTGCACTAAGGTTTTGCATGTCTTTCTCTATTGAAAAATCTGCTAATTTTTGTACTTCCATAGGTAACTCTTCTAAAAGCATTTCCAACATAACTTTCTTCATATCTATATCTCCATCTGACATGAGTTCTAGATATTCTAGATTGATATAGCTATATGTGCTGTCTGTCATTTCTTCTCTTCATTTTGATTAATATAATGGGCTAACTTCTCAAATAGTTGTTCTGGTCTAAAAGGCTTTAGGACATAATCGTCCATTTTATATTTTCTGAATTTACCATCCTTGGCTATCTGAGCATCTGCTGTCATGGCTAGAATCGTAATTCCAGACTTAGTTTCATCTAGACATTCCCTAATGTATTCTGTAGCTTCATAACCATCCATTACAGGCATCTGGAGATCCATTAGGATAATATCAAAATCATTTTTCTTTAGCATTTCTACTGCCTCAGAACCATTCTGTGCTATGGTCACTTTAATATTACTATACTCTTTCTCAATCGTCTTCTTAGCTACGATCTGGTTAAATTTATTGTCTTCTGCCAACAACAGTTTAATCAGTCGAGAGGTATGGATGATGACTGGCGTATTATTTTCTTTTACTGGAGAGGTTTGTGCTGCTTTAGCAAACGGCAGTTCAAAATGAAACGTCGATCCTTCTCCTACTGTAGAAAACACGCCCATAGAACCATCTTGCATAGCCACAATATTATGAGCTATAGAAAGTCCCAAACCTGTACCTTCAAAATTCTTTTCCTTATATTCTATCCTATTGAATGGCTCAAATATATCGCCAACCTTATCTTCTGGAATTCCTATTCCTGTATCAGAAACGGAAAACTTCAGCCATATTTTATCACCCTCATTATTGATATTCTCTACGATTACCCTTACGACTCCTTTTTCTGTGAATTTAAAGGCATTTCCTACTAGATTGATTAATACTTGATGTAATCTATTTGGATCGCCATCCACATATTTTGGTACATTTTCTCTTATATCCAATTCAAACTGAATAAAGCTTTCTTTCAATCTATATTGAACAATATTGAATAAATTGGATAGTAATGATGCTAAATCGAAAGGTTTATGCTCAAATTTCAGCTTACCATTCTGTAAGGTTGAAATTTCTAATATATCATTGATAATGCCTAAAAGATGTTCAGAATTCTGTTGAATCCCTTCTACTAAACCAGTTTGTTCTTCATCTAGTTCTGTTTTCAGCACTAGATTACTCATTCCCAAAATCGCATTCATAGGAGTACGCATTTCGTGGCTTACTCTCGTCAGTAGTCGTTCTTTTATTTTAGCAGATTCTACTGCTAAATCATGATCTTTTTGTAGTTGCTCCCGAAGTTTCCTGTTCGTTACATCCTGTATAATCCCATGAACAGAAATAATATCTCCCTTAGAATTTTTAGTAAGGTTAGTCTGAATAAATACAGATTTCTCATCGCCATTCTCTTGCTTAATGACATAATCTGACTTATGCAAACCAGAATTCATGGTCAATTCAATGATACCATTTAGGAAAAACAAATGAGATTCTGGATTAATTATATTGCTAGAATGAAAATCATTGGAACGAGGAGCATAGCCTAATATTCTATAAATTTCATCTGAAGCTGTAAATTCTTTAGAGGCTAAATTATATCCCCAGTGTCCTACTTTAGCTATCTTCTGAGCTTCCTCCAATCTCTTGAGGAATCGATTTCTTTCTATCGAATAACGAAGTGCTTTTGCTAACCAATCAGAATCGAAACCTCCTTTGACCAAGTAATCCTGAGCACCAGCTCGAACAGCATCAATTCCTAATTTTTTATCTTTTAGACCTGTGAGAACAATGACATTCTCATCAGGAAAACGAGACATAAATTTTTCTAATGTCTCAAATCCCCTACTGTCTGGTAGAGATAAATCCAATAAAATAGCATCGAAAGATTCTTCTTCCAATGCTGCCATACCTTCTGCAAGACTTGTTTTATTAACTATCTCACAATCTATGGTATCAGATTCCTCCAATAATAATTCTACCAAACGAGCATCTCCTATATTATCTTCTATCAGCAGAACTCTGCTGTAGAAATCATAGCCAGAGGGTCTATCATTCTGATTATAAAAGGATGTATTTTGGACGTTAACTTGCACGAGGTAATAAATTTAGTTTTTTTGGACACCACTGAAGATACCAGCGGTATTCGCTTTATAGACCACTTTTAGTAATGATTGCTTAATTTTCAGCAACTATGAATTTTTAGTCATCCGAAAACCACTTAATCTTTAGTATAAATATCAATTACCTAAGTAGCCTCTATTAATTACGAGGTAAGAATACAAAAGTTGCACCAAGTTCGCTCAAAACGAATAAACAGAGGTAATCTTTTACTGGTTTGAACACTTCTTTGAAGTTTTCGACCTTATTCATCTCTATTAAATTCTTAGTAGCGAACTCTTCTAACATCGACGCATTAATGGACCAATGACCTCCATGCTTGTCCTTATCTATGATAGGAATGCCGATTTCTACCTCCTGTTGGTGTACGATAAAGATAGGATAATTGGATACGTTTTCATTAAATATCGTATCCGCTGCCAAACCCAATGGAGTTTTAAGTGGCTGTAATTCTTTTTCTAATTGTGCTAATAATTCTGCTGAGGATGTTTCCATTTGTCTAGTTACTGGTATTAAAGTTATTACTTGCCTGCTTCCCTTACTTTTTCTTTTAATCTATTTATCGTATCGTAATTGAATTTAGTACGATCCTCTTTTTCCAATCTAAAGCTAGGAGAAAAACCACAGCCACAAGAATAGTACTGACCTATTTTATCATCAATTTCTTGAAAAATAACTTGGCTGTTATAAACGATAGAATGGATAAATATTGATACAGGATTACACCTTCCTGTTTGCTGATAACGACTACATTTATATTGAGCACAAATTAAGCTATCCATATGAAAATAATACTGCGAATAATTAGTTCTCATCATACAGAAAGTTTCAATAGCAAATAGAGGCATGTTTCCTTGAACAATTTTCACCAAAGTATCATTTCGATAAAAAGCATGGATACTTGGATTCAGGGAATCTACGATATCTATGTGAGTAAGGGATATATCCATATCTATTTCAGAAACTAACTGTTCAATGATTTCAACTTTTGAACTATCTGGCATATTTATAGGGATAATATCAGTGAATTGAATTAAATCATCTTTTATAGTACTGAGTTCATCTTTCTCTATTCCATTACAAGAAATGAACATTAAAGTTACAATGCAGCATAATAAGTAAATTTGCCTACTCATCTTCTATTACTGCTAACTCTGCAACATCCGTTCTTAATTCTAATAATGCCACGCTTTCTATATGATGCGTATGTGGAAACATATCCACTGGTTGTACTTTAATTACATCGTATTTTTCGCTGAGTAGATTTAAATCCCTTGCTTGTGTAGCAGGATTACAACTCACATATACTATTTTTGGTGATGCTAGTTTCAATAACATTGCCACTACCTTTGGATGCATTCCTGCACGAGGTGGATCTGTTATTAATATATCTGGTTTTCCATGCTTATCTGCAAATTCGTCTGTCAAGATATCCTTTACATCTCCAGCATAAAATACTGAATTTTCTATATTATTGATGTTCGCATTAATCGCTGCATCTTCTATTGCTGCTTCTACTTCTTCTATTCCAACTACTTGCTTGCAATATTGTGCAACGTAACAAGCGATACTTCCTGTACCAGTATATAAATCGTATACATTTTCTTCTCCTGTAAAGCCTGCAAACTCGACTACCTTATCATAAAGTTTGACTGCTTGAGCAGAATTTGTCTGGAAGAAAGACTTAGGACTGATGCGATATCTGATACCTTTCAGTTCTTCTTCTATGTATGGTCTACCTTTATAATTGACAATATCTATATCATATAAAGTGTCATTTCTCTTATAATTAATCGCATAATTCAACGAACTGATGTAAGGGAATTCTTTCCACATCGCATCCAATAGTTCTATCCTAGCTTTTTCATCTTCCTTGAATACGCTTAACACAATCATCGTTTCGCCTAGTGTAGTCGTACGAACGATCATATTTCGTAAGTATCCACTCACTGCTCTGATATCCATGAATTCCAATCCCATTTCCTTCGCCTTTTCTCTTACGAAATTACGAATGAGATTAGAAGGCTCTGGTTGTAAATAGCAGTGATCTATATCTATAATCTTATCAAAAGTCTTAGGGCGATGAAAACCAAATACATCTTGTTTATTAGAAATATCTGCATTTGCTATCTCATCTGCTTCTAGCCATCTTTTATTAGAAAAAGAGTACTCTAGCTTATTTCGATAATAATCAGTTTTATCTGCTGGTACTATAGGTAAGAATTCTTCAATCTCAACTTTAGCAATACGCTTCATCGCATTTTCTACGATATTGGTTTTGTGCTTAAGTTGTGCTTCATAGGAAATATGTTGCCACTTGCAACCTCCACATACCCCAAAATGCTTACAAAAAGGATCTACCCTATCTTCTGAATAAGATTTGAATCCTTGCACGATGCCTTCCATTACGCCTTTTCGTTTGCGTAATATGAGTGCATCTACTACATCTCCAGGAGCTACACCATCTAAAAAAACGATATCGCCTAAGTCATTCTTTGCTACAGAACGTCCTTTGTCAGCAGGTCCTACTACTGTAAGATTTTCTATCAATTTTGGTTTTTTTCTTCTTCCCATTTTTTATCTTGACTAGATTGAATAACTTGCAACAAAAGCATTGAACGCCTAGTAACAAAAGTAATATTGATTTTTGTGATAAAGCATTGAATCTGCAAAAGTACATTAGAGTATCTTGAAAATTAACTTTAGTGGTAATTTTATTACTCTAGTAAGTACAAAACAAAATTTACTTGAGTCATGTTTCTTTTTTATTGAAGTTTTTAAACAACTCCTCAAGTAAACTCTTTAAGTTTAGTCCGTAAGAAAACATCGTAATAATGGAATTGAATTATAAACAATTTGGGCAGGGAGAACCTATCATTATCTTGCATGGTTTATTTGGGATGCTAGATAACTGGCAAACGGTAGCGAGGAAATTGGCAGAAAATTACACTGTTTTTATCATAGATCAGAGAAATCATGGAAAATCACCTCATGATCCAGAGTTGGATTATCCTACGATGGCAGAGGATTTGAAATATTTCATGGAGCAAAATTGGATTTATAAAGCTCATCTTATAGGACATTCTATGGGTGGAAAAACTGTGATGCAATTTGCTTTGGAATATCCTGACATGGTCGACAAGTTAATCGTAGTAGATATTGCTCCTAAAAAATACGAAGGAGGTCATCAGGCTATTTTTGAAGCATTATTTTCTTTGGATTTAGATAAAATACAAGGAAGAAGTCATGCTGAAACTCAATTAGGAGAAAAAATAGAAGAAACTGGTATAAGACAATTTTTACTAAAAAATCTAAGTAGAAAAAAGGAAGGTGGCTATACTTGGAAAATGAATCTGTCTGCTATATTTGAACATTATGAAGATATTTTGGATGCTATATCAGGAGATGGCGTGGATATGGAAACCTTATTTATCAAGGGAGGAAATTCTAAGTATATACAGGAAAAAGATAGAGATATCATAGTGGATTTATTTCCTAATTTCACTATACAAACTGTAGATAATGCAGGACATTGGGTTCATGCAGAACAGCCCGCAATATTGATGGATATGGTTTTAGAGTTCCTTTCTATTAAAAATTAGACATTAATTATTAAAAAAGTGTAACCTTGATACGAATTCCTCCTTATAATTGTAGATTTATTTTTCTAAATAAGTTCTTTTGATTGAGATAAATGTGCCAATGCTATTTAGATAAAATATCTAAATAGCAAAGTATCTCAAAATATATCTATCTTTTTAATACAAATCACACAATTGAATAAACGTCATTGGATATATGTAGGGCCTTACCATCGCCATAATAAAATCGGGCTAATGCATGGTGATGGCAGCGGTAATCTCATGATTTATTATAATGATAAGATCATGGTCATTGACTTTAAAGTCTTTGAGTCGAAGTCCTATAAATTTTTTATTGACGAAAAATTGTGTGAAATATTCATTATTAAGCATAAGAAAAATAAAGGCTACAGATACGAGTTCAAGTTTGATAATAAAACTAAAACAGCATATAACGAAAGGAGGAAAGCAGCTATTAAGAAAAGTAATACCAAAGGTATTGCTGTTATGATTGGTGTTCCTCTAATGATTGCTTTGGTGATTTGGAGCTATTCTTTTTTTAGAAAAACATATCTTGAGTATCAATTCAATCATAATTCTACTAACAAATGGGCTACAATAAGGATCTATACTGAAGGAAGACCTAACTATTTTAAGACTTTCTATTTTTTTGATAATGTAGGGAAAGATGCTGTACGTAGCAGTACTTCGTTTTCCTCTGTTCCACCTACTCTCCCTAATGGTTTACCTATGGAAGATGGAGATATATTCGCTGTAAAATTTGTAAAAAAACATGATTTTTATCATAAGGTAAATTACGATCAACCAGATGTCAATACCGCTTTAAAAATGATGAAACGAGTAGCTCCTTTCCATATCCAGCATAATCAAGGAAAAATGAAACAGGAATTACTTTGTGAAGTCCAAGCTGCATTTGATATTAAAGGGATGAATGGATTAGCAAATATTATTCAGCAGAACACAAATGCCTCAGAAAATTCGAATTACAACCAAGATTCCTATCTAAAAATGAAACGGGATAGCCCTTTTCAGCAAGCAGCAAAAAAGTGTTGGAAAGAGCAAGTGAACTGATCCCTCCTTGAACCTTATGAAGATTTAAACACATCTATTACTATCTATTTTTCAGCTTAAAGAGTAAGTAATTAATATTAACGTCCGCAATTATCTATTTTTAATCGAATCTTTTAATAAAATTCTGCGTTTCATTATAAAGAAGAATTAAAAACAAGGCACAAATATTTTTTAGCAAAATATATGCACGACAAAAGCAAAAAAGATAAAAAATCATTCTTAGAGGATGTTTTTGAGGTGGCACGAGAAATACCTTATGGAAGAGTAAGTACTTATGGAGCTGTTGCCAATACCGTGGGAACTGTGACTGCAAGAATGGTAGGATGGGCTATGAATAAAAGTTATACTACCGATCCTCCTGTACCAGCACACCGAGTAGTGAACCGAAAGGGAGAACTTACTGGAAGACATCATTTTCCTACTCCTACGATGATGCAGGAATTATTAGAAAATGAAGGAGTAATCGTCAAACAAAACAAAGTACAGGATTTCAAATCCCTTAATTGGAATCCAATAGAAGAACTGACTGACTAGAACCATTAATACATATTCTTTTTAGTGTGCGGATGGATAAGCAAGGCTTAGACAGGGGATGTTTATACCTAATTTTAGGAAACGAAAAAATCTATAAGCTATGAAACATCTAAATTGGTTAAAAATAGGAATAGGAATCAGCATTACTTTCATGTTATTAGGTGGTACAAGTTATGATACACCTGATGTTATTTATTGGACAGATGGAGAGCCACTTACTTGGAATGATTTCCAAGGTATTGCCAAATACGATCATAGGAACAGAGACATTTCTGCATTGACCTCTTCTGGAATTCTGCATTATAGAGGATGTAAGGATGATAAAATCATTTATAAGGTAAAGTCATATTTTGAAAAGAAAGAATCTTGGTACAAAGAAGATGCCTATACAAATTATCATTTGGCACATGAGCAGTTACATTTTGATGTGACTGAACTTCATGCTCGCAAGTTGAGAAAATTATTATCTGAACAGAATTTCAGATGTGGAGAGGAGGCAGAATTTGAGCAATATGTGGAAAACTATCTACAAAATTGGGCAACTGCCCAACAGCATTATGATTTTGCGACGCACCACAGTCTAAATAAAAAGAAGCAGAAAGAATGGCATTATAAAATAGCCTTTGAGCTTTCGTTGCTAGAAGAATTTAAATCTGAATGATTAGAAGTCATACCAATTTGTACCGAAGTAAATCATTAAATTTATCCAATTATATGAGACATTTATAATTCAAATTGGTATTAGATCGCTTCGATTTTAGATGCTAGATTTTAAATAGTAAAAAGGATTGAGAACAAAGTTCTCAATCCTTTTTTTAATATAGTACCTAATACTCTAAAAGCGAAGCAGTCTAGCGTCTAACTACAAAACCATCAATCTCTGAGTCATACGAGAACCATCTCCTAGACGAACCTGAACAAAATACAAACCACTATCTAATTTAGATAGATCTATTTGGTAAATTTGCTCTCCTGATTGTGTATTATGATTTTCTTGGAAAACTGTTCTCCCTAATGCATCAATAATATTCAATTCTACATCTTGAGTACTCAAGAATTCCATTGAAAGATAAACTGCCTTATTTGTAGGATTAGGATACAATGCACTCACATTAGCTTCTGAAATCGTATTTTCAATACTAGAGAAGATCGCTGTTACTTCATCAGAAGTAGACATACAGCCATTAGCATCTATATAAGTAGCAGAATAATCTCCACTTCCAATAATGGTATAAGTAGCATCAGTCGCACCATCTATTGCCACACCATCCAAATACCATTGAATATCATATCCATTATCATTAGAAACAGTCAAGTCATCTGAATCTTGAGCGAATTCTGGTGCAGGAGGATTTTCATATACTGTTACTGTCAAT
>JBNMOV010000187.1:0-8838 GCA_051275765.1 Maribacter sp.
GGAGATTATCATATCTTATATCAAGATGATCATCTATTGAGTATGCTCCTAGAAACTACATGGATTGTACATGGAACTTCTAAGGTATTGTATTATTCTCATGCTGTCAATTGGAATTTGAAAGAAGGCATTCCCGTATTAGGAAATAATTATTTCATCAAGAAAGATTCTACACACAGAATTCTATCTCTAGCTAAAGAAAAAATATCAGGAAGCTGTGGTATTAATATCAAAAATTTCGACTCAAATTTTACTTTCTGTAAAAAAGGTATTCATTTAAAGAAAAAATACGGTTCTAGTTTTCCTGAATGCTATAGCATTGAAACGGTATTAGAATGGAAGGAAATAGAAGATCTCCTAACGGATAATGGAAAGAAATTTTTAGTAAATCAAGGCTAAAATGTTCTTACAAAGGATTATTCCCTTCCTTCATTTTTTTAGTAATATCCAACATTTTCGCTATAGAACTTAGGAGTAAATCCCTTCTTGTCCATGTAAGATTATGTCCTTTCCCTTCAGCCATAATGAGTTCTACGAAAGGAGAATTAATTAAATGTTCTTTTGTAAATGTAGCATTGGAAGGATAGATAAGACCATCATCTGTGCCATGTAGAATAATAGCTGGAGCAACTATATTTTTCCAATGAGGTAGCATCGCTTCCAGTTCTTTTCTGTGGCTCAGTTTTTCATAGTTTGCCATCTGAATAGACGAAGGAACTAACCAACTCAAAGGAGGCTTGGACGTAGGATAAGTAATATCATAAGTTTTTTCTTCGCCAGGAGCTGTAGAAGCAGATTGAAAAATAATACCATCCACTAAGGCTGGATAATCCATCGCGATCCTCGCTACTAATGTACCTCCATAACTCGATCCATGCAAGATAATCTGGCGATGCAATTTCCTTTTTTTCTTGAGGATATAGGAAATAAGTACTGCCTGCTTTTCTATGGATGTTTCTGGATTCCCATAGTCAGAATATCCATATCCAGGTCTATCTGGAGCTAACATTTTTACTTTGGACAGCAAAAAACTATCCTTCAAAAAATTGACCCAAAATGATGACGAACTAGGAGCTCCATGCAAAAACATCAAGAGTGGTTTCTCTTCATTACCTATTTCCACATATCGAATATGCCTATCCAATGTATCATAATGTGATACTTCTGCCACATAATTCCAAGCGTTTTTAGCAGTCTTTTTAACCATATTCTTATCTGAATATCTCAAGTCTAAAAAACTGTATAGAAAACCTATGAGAATACATATTCCCATTATGATATAAAATCTTTTTTTTCTTAATATTCGTGAAATAGCCTGCATAAACTAGAATTGAATTATATGGACTTGTTTAAAGTTAATGTTTTATTATAATATGAGATTAACTTTAAACAACTCCTATCAATAATAACTAAAGCCAAGCGTTTCACGCCTGACTTTAGTTATTTTAGGAAAATATTTTTAAGGACAAGGTTCTCCACTTGTTTTAACAGCTCTATCTAGGCTATCTAAACAAACTCTCAAGTTACTAATAGCAACACAAGGATCAGTATAAGCATTTAAACAACTACAAAGTTGAGTTTTTTCGAAAAAAATATAACCTGAATTGCTACGACTTAAATCAAGAATCGTATTATCACATTTATTGAAATTGATATTTGGAAATTGCAGATATTCACAGGTACTTTGGCAAATTATTTCTCTAGTCGAATTATTCAAAACAATATCAAGTGTTCCACCTCCATTTTTATAAATTGCTAAAAATAGAGGAGAAAAAAGGGATTGGCCACAATCACAATTTGAGGCTACTTCTGCTTCGATTTGTGTATCTATCGCAAGGTTTCCGAGATTAGCTTCGTATGCAGGATCAGCCCCTGTATTAACACTTTCAAATAAGACACCATCCAAGTAAATATTTAAAGTATAGGAATTAGCTTCAAGAACCGGATCCCATACAAAAGAAGTCATGACTACAGGAAAACCGTTTGGATCTACTACCTCTTCTGCAAATCCAACACCAACAGTAGATGGAGCCGGACAAATTATAGTACAAGGCAATAGATCTTCAGGAACACAACTAGATATTACCAATATAATACCCAATAGTGCTACAAGAACAAATTTTGTTATCTTTTTCATATAAATTATTTTAAAACAAAAATGAAATTAATTAAATTGACATTCAATTAGGAATTTCAATCCAAATCCCTCAATCTTTTTTTATTAACAAAAAAAAATCAACTGATACAAATTCAATGAAAAATTCTAAAATACTAAACCTTTACTTGACTTTGACCCATCGGGAAAAAAAAGACTTTAATGCTTTTATTATATCTCCTTATCATAACACCAATGAAAGTGTTATTAAACTACTAGAGTATATTTGCTTGTTTAAACCTAATTATGATCAAGAAGAATTTACAAAGAAAAATGCTTATCGATTTGTTTTTCAAGATGATAAAGTACCTATTACGAGTAAAATAATCAAGTTATCTTCCAAATTACAAAAATTATTAGAGCAGTTTATAGCCTTGGAACAATTTTATATAAGTTCGTTTCCTACAGATTATCAGATGTTACTGCATTATGCTAAACATGATATTGAAAATGAATTCCAGAACACCTACAAAACCATACACAAACGATTATCTAAAGAAAATATAACAATAGAATGGTTTCATAATCAGTTTGTTATAGAAAAAGAGTATAATCGTTTTATTTCTACAAGAAAGGATGATGGAGTAGGTGATGTACATTTTAATTCTACTATAAAAGCATTGGATCTTTATTATTTAGTCAATAGGCTAATTTATGAATGTCAAAGAATCAATAGGAAGAGTATCATTAAAGGCTGGAAAAATGAGGTTGTTAGTTTTTTGAATTTAGAGCAAATCAAAGAATCAGCTTATATAGAAGTACCAATCGTTAAGGTTTGGTATGAAGCTTACCTACTTTTAAAAACGAAAGATTTTTCTTTACATTATCGCCAACTGAAATCCTATCTTTTTGACATAGCAGAAAATCTACCTATATCCCAGAAGAGACTATTGTTTACTTATCTAGAAAATAAGTCTATTCGATTATTTACAGATAGAAAAGTAATGTATAGAGAGCTATTCTCTTTATATGAACATCAGAATAAGCATGGTATTTTATTGACAGACGAATTTTCAGTAGCTAATGTGGTTCGCAATTTTGTATCTGTAGGACTAAAAATCGGCAAAATCGAAGCTGCTGAAGCTTTTATACGTCAGTTAGAAAATCAAAAAGGCAAGAAAAGGGATTATAAAGAGGTTTTGGATTTGTCTAAAGCTTATATCCTTTTTGAAAAAGAGTCCTATAATTATGTTTTGGATATTTTAAATACACTGAAGACCAATAACCTCTATTTTAAGATAGAAGAAAGGCGTTTACGCTCCAAATGTTATCATCATTTAGATATGCATGACCTCAATTTTGATGCTTTAAATACTTTTAGAGTCTTTTTGACTGAAAATAAGCACAAAATCCACGAATATCACCTCTCAGCTAATCGAAATTTTATAACGATTCTCCTTCGTTATTTAAAGGCAAAATCAAGTTTTAAATTGAATACAACAGAAGTCTTAGTAGAACTTTCTGAAATGTCTCCCATTGCAGAAAAAGACTGGTTAGAAAAAATAGTAGCTGTAAGTAATTGATTTTCAGTATTTAATATTTTTTGTTTTCCTCTCAGAGATTTGGTCTTTTTATTCTAATTGAAAAGATCCTCCCTTTGCCGCCATCTTTGTATCGTCAGTTGTTCTAAAAAAGATTGATTTCATTTTCCAGAACAACCCAAGATGCAAAGGCGCAAACCGAAAAGCCATAATAGAGTAGGTAATAGAAACAAAATTTTAAGTCATGAGAAATTTATTAACGATTTTAATCACTAGTTTTTTTACACTTGTCTATATGAGTTCATTTGCTCAAAAACAGTGTAATCCAAACTGCAACTTTACAACATCTATTAATATCAGTACTGGTATTGATCCTAATGTAGGAACTACATTAAGCACAGGAACAATTGATCCTTCTTGGAAATTAGTAAATATTCCTTTATTGGCGGGGGGAGCTACACCTCCGGCAGCAGTATCTATTCCTAATGCTTATGTTGTAGTTCACAATAATCTGCCTAATTGGAATAACATACCAGGAAGTGGCATATTGTCGCCCAATAATTCTGCAGGTTTTACAGACAATAATTTGAATACTTCTCAACCTTGGAAATTTAGAAGATCGATATGTGTTTGTCAAGATACTGAAGTATTGATTAGTGGCGATTTTAGAGCTGATGATCAAGGAACCTTGAGTCTATATAATGTGAATTCTAATACACCAGTTTTTACTCAAGGACAAGCTACAGCTCCAAATACGAATAATTTTTATTCAAACACTTCATTTTCGCAAGCAATGATTTTGCCTGCTGGTAATTATTACTTGGAATTTGAGATGATTAACACAGATGGTACAGCAATGGGTTTTGCTGTAAACGGAACAATCAGTACTTATAATGGAGAGATTACTCTTTCTAATGGTAATCAAGAATGTTGTAATACTAGCTTTATCACAGGCAGAAAAATTATAGATAATAACTGTAATGGAACATTGGATACAGGAGATACTGCTGGTTCAGGTTGGGGATTTAATTTGATGCAAAACAATACTGTTATCGCTACAACGACTTCAGATGCATTTGGAGATTTTGCTTTCAATGGTGTTGCTTTAGGAAATTATATTGTACAAGAAATTACTCAAGCAGGTTGGATAGTATCTAATCCTAGTTCAGGTCAATACACTGTAAATATTACTTCTAACAGTATTAATCATGTGAGTTTTTTCAACTGTGAAGAAGATATAATCAAAGTAAATTCTATCTATTGCTGTGAGGGAGAATCTATTTTGAATAATGGCAATTTTGAAAATGGAAATACAGTATTTACAAGTAATTATACTTATCAACCTTCTGTTGCTGCTAATACTGTCCTTCCTGGACAATATACGATTACTGATATGGTTGGAGCATCTTCTATTAGTACTAATTGGTTCGTGGATGACCATTCTACCTGTAATGGAGGCTCTGGAAATAATATTATGCTTGTGAATGGAAAAACAACCCAACCAAACAACACTAACAGTATCATTTATGAACATACTATAACAGGGCTAGATAAAGACAGTACTTATAAGTTTTGTGGATTTTTCAAGAATCTACCGCAGTGTTCATTTGATGTATTACCTGAAATTCGTTTTCAAGCTACGAATGCTTCTTATTCTACAAATTGGACAACCATCTCTCAAAATGCTTCTGATCCATGTGCATGGCAAGAAGAAGGTTTTCACTTCAATCCTTATTCCTCTACAGTTACCATTCGGATTTTATTAAAAGAAGATGGGCTAGGAGATGGAAATGATTTGGCTCTAGATGATTTGGCTCTACAATTGATTCCTGAGCCTAATTTAGAAATAACAGTGGAGAATCAATCTATTAATCCATCTCAAACTAAGATAACAGCATCCGTCAATAATTTGACGAATACTGATGATTTACTAGCAGATTCAAGTTGTGAATACTTTTGGGTAATAGGAGAAGCAAATGGTATAGGCGGACCTTATTCAAATTTAGCTTGGGGAAATAATACTTCATCCGGTTGGGGATTGACTACAATTTTCCCTGGCTATAATGGTGGTTTTCCAAATGGAACATTCCAAACAGGACAATTATATGTAGTAGCATTATTTGTACAAAACTGTGAATGTACAGCTGACGGTTTCACTCTTCAATATACTTATGATATGAGACTTGCTGAAAACGGAGAAATCAGTTTGGAAGAAAAAGAAACGACTAAGAATCAATTATTAGAATTTGTGAAAACGAATAATCACAATATCGTAAAAGGTGGAGGAAGGCAAAATATAGATAAGTCAACATCAGATGTTCTTGGAGATGATTCCGGAGTAAATATTTATCCAAATCCAAGTAAAGGAATATTTAAGATTTTATTAGAAAATTCAGATGTTCCAGCAGCGATAAGTGTTATGGATATCAATGGAAAAAAAGTTGTAGCGAGTTACCAAATCCAAACATCAGATGCAGCATTAGATTTAAGATCATATCCAAATGGAATCTATTTTGTAAAAATACGACAAGGCGAGGATATATATACAAAGCGAATTATCAAGATTCAATAAGTCATAAGACTCAACTCATTTTAGAAGCTCTTTGGATATAAGCATTTCCAAAATCTACATTCAAAGCAGCTTCTAATTTTAAAACCTTAATTCTCAACTAATAACAATAAGAAGGCGGAAACCAAAAAGCCATAATAGAGTAGGTTAGATTTTTAAAAAAGATATTATTATGAAAAGCATTAAATTTATTTTAGCCGTAGCAATGATTGGTTCTTTATTGTTTCCAAGTTGTGAAAAAGAAAAAAATCCAAATGATAAAGGTCCTATGATGATAATAGGAGAAATTGGAAGATATAAGCCAAGTCCTATTCCCGTTATTAACCCAAATCCTATAGGTTGTGAGTGGGGAGGAGTTCTTTGCCCTCAAAGAACATGGTCTGACTTTGAACCAGTAGATTTAGAACATTTGGAATTGATTAGTGGTCAAGTCGCAGGAACAGGACAACTTACTTCGTCCAATGGAAATGATGTTTTAGATTTTAATTTTACTCGACATGATTTGAGTGAAGAAGCAACACATCGTTTAATTAATGAGGGAGTAATGGAAATGACTAATCATGAATTCGATGAAAATTTGGTTAAAGAATTATACGACCAAGCTGGAGTTGAATATAATGAAGTGCCAGTAATGATTGAAGCAGGTTTGTACGAAGTTCAAGTAATGGATAATGGAGATGGGGTTATTCCAGATCCAGCAGCAATCAGCATAAATATAACAATTACCTACGAAGATGGTAGATGGGAGGTAGAAACTTCCATTTCTTGGTAACTAATTTTATTTTCTATTCATAGAACCCATTACTGACTAAGTAGTCAGTAATGGGTTCTATTTGAATAACTTTTAAGTCCTATTTATTTCCACTCCAAAACCAGTGCATCCTATCACTACAACTCGTTCTGGCAAATTCTCCTAATCCAAAAGTAAGCTCCAAACCTACTTCTATATATAATGGGCGAGTTTGCTTATATTCTGTATAAGTTGAGCTACGAATAGGAGCAGGAAAATTTTGAATCTGACCTTTTGCTGTAATAAAATCTTGGAGAGCATAATGTATCCTCACGCCTAAATTTAACGAAGCCGATTCTGTACCTACGAGAAAACCTCCAAATCCGAATACTGCTGAATAATATTTATCAGCATAGAAATCTTCTACATTAATTTCTACTGGAATAGAAGAATCTGTATAATCTACAGAACGTACCAAAGATAGCATGGGGCCTAATTCTAGATATACCGTATTACTACTATATCTATACAAAAGATATAAATCTAGATTTTTCCATTTGACTTGGCTTTCTTCGAAAACGCCTAAGAGTTTATATTCAAATTTCTGTGCCATTCTTCGAGACATCACATCCACAGTAAAACCATGATGTGGACCAAAATTTATACCTATCTTTCCTCCAAAACCATTACCTCCAGTAAACTGATGGTTATAAGTATTGTCATCAAAAATATTCTTGTTGTAAAGTAAAGACAGTCCGTATCCTCCTTTTGCTCCTAGCTCTATCCAAACTTGGGCTTGGGATAATTGGAAAGAAGCTACTAGGATTATGATAGTAATTAAATGCTTCATAATTTTCATTTTAGTAATAGATCATTAATCATTGTGGATTAACACATCTACAATATATCACATATCTTTCCAATTATGAAACGAAACCATTGCTCATCATTAACAATGACCATAATAAATGATTGAAAATCAAAATTTTACTAAAAAAAATAATTTAAAATATCTCTTGTTTTAAATTTATTTCATCCATAAATATCATTATATACCATTTTTAACTTTACTTCTTCTCTAGCATCGTAACATATTAGAGAAAAGGAAAGAAAAGTAGATTTACCCTTCTTCTCCAATAGAAATTCATCTTAAAAAAATTAAAAAAGTTACTTTTCTCTCAAAAGCACCAAATTAAATAGACTAGTTGAAGACAAAATTGAATAAAATTGCGTAGCAGTGTTGTTATATTTCACTTTTTAATAACCTTATTTTAATTCTCACAAGACATTTACATCAGACTACTTAAACAGCCTATATTCTTTGAATTAAAGCAAAAAATTACGTCACAATTTATAGGTTAAATAAAATATTATCTCCTTTTTTGCATAAAAAACACTTAAAATTTACAATTAGTTAACAAATGCGTTAATTTTTCATTAAAAATAAATATTAACTTAACATACAATATTCTCTTTCATCACCAAAGTCAGTGACATTTGTGCTATTAATTAAATTTTTTTTAAACTTACTCGGTATGAAAAAATTCATTTACACTTGTTTATTATTTTTGGGGATAAGCCTTTCTCTTACGGCACAAGTTTCCGTACAAGGTATTGTCCTTGATGAAGATGCTATTCCAGTAATCGGAGCAACTGTCATGGTTGGCAACGATAACATGGGAACAGTATCTGAATTTGATGGTTCTTTCGTGCTCAGCGGCATGAAAGCTGGAGCACAAACGATGACCATCTCTTATATCGGTTATTCCGATGTAGTGCAGGAATTGAATTTGATAGATGGCATGAACGACTTAGGTGAAATCACTATGGAAGTTTCGTCTATTGGTCTTACAGCTGTTAATGTTATTGCATCATCTGCTGTGGATAGAAAAACGCCAGTTGC
>JBNMOV010000188.1:0-8819 GCA_051275765.1 Maribacter sp.
GAATAACTGTATTTGATTCCCGTTTCTATTTTCATGTCTTTCATGATAGGCTTGGCATAATCTGCTTTCACTGCCCATATATCAGACTCGCTAGGTTTGCTTTGTTTCCTTCTTTCATCGAATCCTTCTTCAGATATACTCATGATATCATTATCTGCTTGTCGAGTATATTTGAAATATCCTAAGTCCACACTCAGTTTTTGTCCAGACGTATCTATATCGAATTGGTAATAAGAATCAGTAGAAATAAAACCTGTGGTTCTATATAAATCATTAGTCGTATTAATCAGCACGACAGGTAATGTTTCATCTCCAAAATCTATCGTAGTCGTATTATTATCCGTCTTATCATTGATTCCTCCAAAAAGTGTCAATCCTGTACCAATCGTATGTTTTTCGCTGAGATAATAATCTAAACCAGACTTTAAGTAAAGACCTAGTGGTTTGTAAGGATCTTCTGAATTTTGTGTATAGACATCATCGTTTACATTCCTGACTATTTTCATATAATCCACACTGGAATTTCTATTGAAAGATAGATTATTGGAAAAATTAAACTTCTCGTTTCTATAATTTAATGAAGTACCAGCTCTGAATCGCCAAACATCGCCATATCCTGCACCTACATAAGCACTTCCATTCATGCCTAATTTGATATTTTTTTTCAATATGATATTAATAATTCCGCTATCTCCCTGTGCATCGAAACGAGCATCTGGTTGCGACATGACTTCTATCCTTTCGATAGCATCACTAGGCAAATCCTTCAGCAGCGATTCCAAATCCATATATTGAGTAGGTCTGCCATCGATCATGATATTGACGCCAGTTCTGCCAGCCATGGTTATTTTTCCATTGATGATCATCACGCCAGGTACTCTTTTCAATACACTTTCTGCACTGCCACTATTCGCAATAATACTGTTTGCTACATTTACGATCAACGTTCCACCTTTTTGTTCTAATAAAGGTTTTTTATATCGGACTTCTACTGCAGATAATTCAATATCTGATTTGCTGATATTGGTAATACCTAAATCTAAATCTCCTTCTATAGTTATTTCTTCAGAAGTATGATCATCATAACCCATAGATGATATTTGTAATAAATAACTACCTTTTTCGATATCCTTCATTTCAAAAGAACCATCTGCTTCTGTCATTTCTAAAGCAACAAGACTGGAATCTGTAGGAGAGAGCAGCATGACATTCGCAAATTCTAAAGGATTATTCTCAGCATCTTGAGCGATGCCAGTAACTTTGTGCTGTGCGATGATAGAAGAAAAAAGAAAAAAAGATAAGATTATCGTCGTGATAATGTTTTTCATGGTGGATGGTTTGGTGCAATGGTTTTTAAAGTCTTCTAATTCAAGACGTATGAAATGCCTTATAAGTTATAGCGTGGTATTTTTTAACAACTTATATAATGAAAAAAGACAACACAAAATCAATTGTGTTGTCTCAAAACGATGAAGTATAAAAATGATAAAATAAGAGTATTAATTGCCTACTCCCTTATGATAAATTCTAATTTCCTGTGAATGGATCTGAATACTTCTCATCTGTAATAAAACTATTATCAGTCAGTGTATTCATAAATGAGATAAGTGCTTGTTGTTCCTGCTGATTTAGATTCAATCTTCTAGGCTGATTTCCTTGAGTTAATCTATTATCTAAATTAGGATGAGCCTGTACACCACTGTTATAATGTTGAACGACTTCTTGCAAAGTTGTCATCGTGCCATCATGCATATAAGGAGCAGTGAGTGCTACATTTCTCAATGAAGGAACTTTGAATCTTCCATTGTCATTTGCATTTCCAGTTACATCGCCTAGTCCATTATCTAGATAATCGACATACATTCCATTATTTCTTGCTGTAGGAGCGATGTGAGCTTCTGTGTCATGACAACTAGAGCAATTACCTCTATTGGTATTAAATATCTGGTAACCTAAATTTTCTTGCTCAGTGAAATTAGCAAACTGTGTATTTCCATTCACATTTCCATTCACAGATGCAAGTGCCTCATCGTACTTAGATTCAAAAGAAACCATAGAACGAATGAACTGAGCCAATGCCCTAGAAATTCTATCTGAACTTACATCTGTAGTACCAAATGCATCATCGAATAAGGTAGGATAATAATCCAATGCTTGTAATTTGGGAACTAAATCTGTCAATTCCATGCCCATTTCTACATGATCTTGAATAGGCATTAATACTTGATCTTCTAGTGTCGCAGCACGTTCATCCCAAAAGAATCTGCCATTATTATAATACCTTGCATTAGCGAGGCTCATAGAATTTCTTCCTGTCAGTCCTCCTTCAAAACCTGTACTGAATTGATCGGGATCTGTAAAACTATTGGACTGGCTGTGGCAAGAACTACAGGAAATAGTATTATTTCCAGATAGATTAGCATCATAAAACAATACTCTACCAAGTGTAGCTCCGGCATCAGTAATTTGATTATTGCCAGGCGTATTATCTGCATTGGCTACTGGAGGAGTTTCGTAGTAATTAGGCAAATCAATATTGGCATAATTAAAATAATTGGTAGGTAGGTTCAATACATCGCTATCGATTTCTCCAGGTTCTTCAGTAGAATCGTCTGGAATATCGTTATCTGTAAATTCTTCATCCTTAGCACAGGAAAACAAAATAATGGATGCAAAAGCAATACTTAACGGAAACTTAATGGCAGTTCTGTTCATAATACAAAGGTTTTGAAATGTGGCAGAATGTCTCTTAGACTTCGCCATATTCCCAAACATTCCTGAAAACCTCTATTTAGTATTTTATTAATATTTTATTTTGAAAATAATAACATTTTTAGCTGAAGTTGTTTAAAAATGATTGGTCATAATGATTGTAAGTGCTTGATTTCTAAGACGAATCTCATTTTGAATTTCGTAGCCTTAGCTACGGGATTTGAAATAGCTGAAGCATTAGGTAATCAATGGTTTGGAAGCAAATTATTAAATCATTTTTAAACAACTTCTGATCTTATATACTCGCTTTTTCTCTTCGATTTCGTTTTTTTAAAGATGATTATTCTTAATTTTAGGAAAATCTATCCACCAATCCATTTTATAAACTATTTCAGTAATACCTATTTCATTATGAAAAATATCTATCTTTTATTCATTATCCTTTTTACATTTTGCCATTCCAATTCTTTATTAGCAAAAAATAATACTGCTCCCAATGTAGCCATAGGCGGAGTCATCAATTCATATGGATCGATAGCTAGCATCACAGCAGGTGCAGGATGTTCCAGCATATTGACAGTAGATGATGCTTCTGGTTTTATATCAGGCGATTTTGCTCTAGTTATTCAAATGCAGGGAGCAAGCATAAATGAATCTAATTCAAGTAGCTTCGGAAATGTAACTAACCTAAACAGTGCAGGGCTTTTTGAAAAAGTAGAAATAACAGCTGTGAATGGTAATCAAATTACAACAGCCGCTGGTTTATTAAATGATTATCAAATCACAGGAAAGGTACAAATCGTCAGTATTCCGAGTTATACTGACGCAGAAATAACCAGCGAACTCACTCCTATGCCTTGGGATGGAAACAAAGGCGGCATCATAGCAATAGATGTATCTGGAACATTAACATTACAAGGGAATATCAATGCAACAGGAACAGGCTTCAGAGGTGGAGCTCGAAGTAATGAAAGTAGTAACTGCTCAGCAATAACATTTATATCTGACTATCATTACGCAACAGGTGCATGGGAATCAGAAGGGAAGGGTGAAGGTATAGCTGCATATATCACTGGCAAAGAATATGGAAGAGGTGCACAAGCCAATGGCGGCGGCGGTGGAAATGATCACAATTCTGGCGGCGGCGGCGGTGCTGGAATTGGTGCAGGTGGTATAGGTGGCGAAAATCTAGATCCAGGTCTCTTCAATTGTCGTGGTAATTTTCCTGGAGAAGGAGGAAAGGAAATGCCTATAACTATAGAACGACTTTTTCTAGGTGGTGGAGGTGGTGCTGGACATGATAATAATGATGTAGGTACAGACGGTATGTCTGGTGGCGGAATTATTTACATCTCTGCTAATATGATCGTTTCTAATGGTTTTCTGATCCAATCTAATGGAGTCGATAATGTGATAACGACAGGTTTAGATGGCGGCGGCGGCGGCGGTGGTGGTGGTTCTGCTTTAGTAAGTGCAGTTACATTAGGAAATCCATTGTCAATAGAAACAAAGGGAGGAAATGGTAGTGATGTTTTTCATAATAACAATGATCGTTGTATGGGACCTGGCGGCGGCGGCGGCGGCGGCATAATCTATGCCAATGCAGGAATAGGAATGATTGTTTCTACATTAGGAGGACAAGCAGGAATAGTAGATGCATCATCTGCTGCTTGTAATGGAAGTAACAATAATGCAACGGCAGGAAATGAAGGTGCGATATTACCTTTGCTTAGTGTTCCTTATAGTACAGGAGTAAGTAATAGTGAAGTGACTTATGCTGGATGTAGTGGCAGTAATTACGAAGTGACTGTAAATGGTACGAATTATAATGAAGCGAATCCTCTTGGAACGGAAGTAATAGTGAATCAATTTGGCTGTGATAGTATGATTATGGTCGATTTGATGTTTTGGGGATTAAACGAAGATGTCATTAGTGAAAACTTATGTCCTGGAGAAAGTCTAGTTTATAATGGGACTGTCTATAATGAAAATATGCCTGCTGGACAAGAAATACTTTCTGGAGGAGCTGTTAATGGCTGCGATTCGATAGTCAATATATCACTAAATTATTCTCCTCAGATGACATTGACTGAATCTGTCGCTGGTAATGATGTGACCATTAATGTATCTGGAGGCGTGATGCCATTCACTTATACATGGAATAATGGCTTGTTAGGACAGACGAATACCTTGACAGAATCAGGAAGTTATAGTGTTATGGTGGTAGATGCCTTTGGTTGTTCCTCTTCTTATGCTTTTCCTTTTATACTGCTATCCAATGAAGAAATCAAACAAGCATATGGACTGGAAATATTCCCGATTCCTGCAGATGATGTATTGGTTATCAAAAGAAATGACATTCAAGAAAATTGGAACGTAGAACTGGTGAACATTGCAGGTCAGCAGATGTTAGTACAACAATGGGAAATGGATAATGAAATAGAATTGAATGTGTCTGAATTAGCTGCTGGAGTATATTTCTTACATATCCATTCAGATAAAATTACCTTTGCACAGAAGATTGTGATTAGGTAATAATATTTTCATAACATGGGGTTGAAAACATCACGTTATGGAAATATATGTAACGAAAATTAGAAGAAAAACGGGTATGCAAAGCAAACTGATTACAGAAAAGATGGTGTATAATTTCGCTATTTTTGGAGGCTTACAATATGTTATATTAACGATAATAGGAATGCTAATCTATCCAGGCGGTACTCGATTAGATAATGAAACGGTGGGTTATTCCTTCACTAAAAACTTCCTTTCTGATATTGCTCGTACGGAGGCGTATGATGGTACAGCAAATCTTATGGGAACAGGTCTGTATTTTTGGGCATTACTCGTGATGGGATCTGCTTCCATCCTCATGTTTATCGTATTGCGATATATTTTTCGTGAAAAGAAATGGACTAAGATAGTTTCTATTCTAATGGCGATTACAGGAGTTTTTGCAGGAACAGGTCTGATAGGAATAGGAATAGCTCCTAGCGATGTTATTTATGATGAACATATGTTTTTTGTATTTTCGGCCTTTTTATTTTTACAGTTATCGATTTCCTTATTGATGATTTGTATTTATGGAACGCCCCGTTTTCCCAATAAATATGCACACGCATTATTAGCGACTAATATTATTTTATTCGGTTATATAGGCCTCATGTTTTATGGTCCTGATCCAAGGAGTTCTGATGCTGGATTATTAGCTCAAGTAGTGGGACAAAAATTTATTGTTTATTTATTGATTATTAATTTGATTTATCAGGCATTTGGAGCAAAGAAGGTTTGGGCGAAGATGCAGGGAGAGTAGAAAACTTGCCATAGATTAGATGAAATTACTTCTGGATAAAACCTATGTGATTACGAATATTTTGTGCTGTTTGTAATTTTATTATTTAGGAAGTATGAGGTATTTGCACTAGAGATAAAACGACAAAACGGTCTGAGAACTTAGTTCTCAGACCGTTTTGTCGTTTTGTATGATTAAATAGAAAAGCTATTTTCGATACAGCCTTTTTATTTTTTCTTACCAGTATCTAAATCCCAGAAAAAGAAAAAGAAGAATCCTGCAGCCCATTCACGCTTCACTCCATCTGCTTCTCCTACTCGACTTCCTTTATAATATATATCGCCATCGCTTTCTACTTCTCCTACACGAGAACCACTTATATATATATCGCCATTGCTTTCTATTTCTCCAATGCGAGATCCTTTGTAATATACATCGCCATCGTCTTCTATTTCACCAATACGAGAGCCATTTTTATAAACGTCCCCATCAGATTCTATTTTCCCTACACGAGAACCACTTATATAGATGTCTCCATCACTTTCTATCTCTCCAATGCGAGAGCCTTTGTAATAAATGCTTTGTGCTTGGATAGATATGCCAAGGCATAAAAAAGTAGCGAATAGTAATAGTTTTTTCATTAGTGAAACGTATTTAATAAATTGAGCCAGAATGGGTGGTAATTCTTTAGAAGAAAAAAGAACAAGCATAATGGCTCAGGTTATTGAATTCATTTCATTTATAATCTGATTTTGGTATTACTCCTGTCCAAACTGCTGTATCCAGCTATTTTTCACATTACCTACCTGCCCTATTTTGTAAGTAGCCATATGTGTCCAGTGAGGATTCAATAATGTTCTTCTGTGTTCTTTACTTGCTACACCTCTACCTATTAATAAGGTGATGACAGCTTCTCTTACATTATCAGAGCCTCCCAGTAGGTTTTCATTTCCATCTTGGAAACTAGTACAAGAACGCTTCACTCTATCCCAAGGCCATGAACCATCACTTCCCTTATGTCCAGATTTACCCATTTTTTTAACATCTTGTCCATGCTTATATGCAGCATTGTAGACACATTGAGAAGGCTGAAGGATAGTCAAGGTAGGAGTCTTTTTCAATTCTGCGATAAGACCATCTATATCCTTATCCATATAGATGTTTCTTTGCTTTTTGTAAGCCTCTATATATTTTATATATCCAGTAGGATTAGAACGTAGAAGATTTACTTCTTGTACCATCTCATTTTCTTGGCTATTCATATAGGTCGCATTTCCTACGAAGCGTGTTGGCTTTGAATTAATGGAAGTGTTAGAATGATTAACAATATTAGGCTTTTGAATGGAAGGCTTAGTCGTATTGAGCATATTAGTATGATTAGAATAGCTAGTCGTACTACTTTTTGCCTGTCCGAATTTCTGTACCCAATTATTAGACCTATTACCTACCTGACCTATCTTATAACAAGCTACATGAGTCCAGTGAGGATTCAATAAAGTCTTTCTATGCCCTCTGCTAGAAACGGCATTGTCAATTAGTAGAATAATGACAGCTTCTCTTACTACCGCAGAGCCTTCCACTAGGTTCTCATTACCATCCTGAAATGAAGGACATGAGTTCTTTACTCTGTCCCAAGGCCATGAACCATCACTTCCTTGGTGTCCTGATTTTCCTCTAGCACGAATATCCTGTCCATGCTTGCTAGCAGCATTGTATAAACATTCTGTAGGCTCTAGCGTAGATAGTTTAGGCGTACTTCTTAGCTCTCTAACTAATTCGTTAACGGTAGCATCTGGTACATTATATCCAGCTCTTTTCTTATCTTTTCTGTATTGCTCCACATATTTGGCATATGCAGAAGGATTAGAACGAACAAGATTGATTTCTTCTATCATCTTGTATTCTTCTCTCTTCATATAAGGAACTAGGTCGCTTCTAGAAGATAGATTTTTGTTAGGATTTACTATGCTAGGCGTAGAAACTGAACCAATATGGCTATTGGTATTATGTCCAGAAGTATTAGGATAAATATTTCCATAGTAAGTATCTTTATTAATAACCTCACAAGCACAATCCGAAGTTAATAGAATAGAACCTGGTGTTACTTCTTTCGTCTGACCTAAAGCATTGAGGTTTCTGAATTTCTTTTCAGAAAAACCATATAGATCTGCCAATCCAGCAACGTTTTCTCCTTTTCGTACTGTGTGTCTCTTGCCATCTTGCATCTGATAGATACGAGTACCAGGAACAGTAGGAATAGTTGGTTGTGGAGTACTAGGTACAGGTTGTGCTAGTTCTTCACCCCTAGAGGTGAATTCATCTTCTTGCTCGTATCCTCGTGGGATAGCATTAGCAGAACCTAGATCAGATACTTTTAGTATTTGACACAGAGGAAGTAGATCATTTACCTTGATGCTATTCCATTTGCAAATATCTGCCATCTCTACGCCATAAGCCTTTGCGATTCGATAGAGGTTTTCATTGGCTTGGACTATATGGATTCCCTTGACGGTGCTTGGGGTACACTGACTGAATGCCATGTTTAGACTTCCTAAGAATAGGAATGTAAGAACGATTATTTTTTTCATTTTTCCAGTTTGTTTAGCGATTCAGAGCTTTTTAGGAAATTGATTTTCAGAATGAAAAAATGGTATTTTCTAATGAATATTTAAATTCCTAACAAGCTTTCAGATTGAAAATTACGAATAGATGCATCAAAAAGCAAATAAATTGAGTTTGGAAACATCATAATTTATCAATATATTATTTTACAATATATTGATAAATTATATATTGTAAAATAAATTCAAAAAAG
>JBNMOV010000189.1:0-8817 GCA_051275765.1 Maribacter sp.
TCGTTCCCAATGATTGAGCAATATAGCCACTTAATATACAGGATAATCCACCTATTCCTATGATGGAAAAGGATAGAATTGGAATATTGAAACTAGTTTGTGGATGTAACTCGACATAGGTTTGAAGCATGATAGGAACGAATGCCCAAAAGGTATATAATTCCCACATATGCCCAAAATATCCAAAGGAAGCACTACGGAAATTTCGATTGCGAAAGACTTCAAAAAAGGCTGATAAATCTATACTTTTTCCTGCTTTTCGAAGTGGTCCATCTGATACGAATAATAACATAAGTATTCCTCCAAAGGTAGCAAGAGAGGAAGTCATGAGTAAAACTATTTTCCAAGGAAAACCATTTGTTAATCCTTTTAATAAATGAGGAAAAGCAGTTCCTAAGACCAATGCACCAACTAAAAAACCAAGCGATTTTCCTAATCCTTTTTCGAAATAATCTGTAGCTATTTTCATTCCTACAGGATAAATTCCTGCGAGGAAAAATCCAGTTAAAAAACGAAAAGGAAGTATACTCGATAAACTGTTGCCTTCCCACATGACACCTAGATTAAATAAGGCAGCTAATAAGGCACTGGTAAAGAATACTTTAGAAGGAGAAAAACGATCTGCTATCGTAAATATGGCAAAGACGAGCGTTCCTGTGATGAAGCCAAACTGTACAGCAGAAGTGAGATGTCCTAATGCACTATCATCCAGTCCAAAAGTGGTAACGAGATCAGACATCACAGCATTGCCTGCAAACCAAAGTGAGGTACAACAAAACTGCGAAATTACAATGATTGGAAGAATTCGTTTTGGTTGGTTCATTAGCTTTAACTCTTGATAATTTTATTTGTCCAGGATTTATCCTTGTTTTTTATGGAGATAAAATAAATACCCTTAGTCCATGTTGAACTATTGATTTGATTATCATCAAAGGATGTATAATTAATTGCTTTTCCCACAGCAGCATAAATCTGAATATTAGCATCTTTAAGAGAGAAAGGGGTATTTATAGTGAATATGTCATTGAGTAGATGCTCTATTATTTTATAACAAGAAATAGGGTTGGAGTGCTGCACAAGATAATTTTTTAACATGATAAATGCTTACTTCTCTATAATTTATGTGAAAGAGAAGCTCAACGTAAAACAAAAAAGTCCCGACAACCGCCGGGACTTAATGATATGAGCCTAATATTCTGAAATAAAAATTAAAGCCTTTTTTGAGTAGCTAATTATTAATATTCACTTAGAGCCAAGTAAAACATGTATTAATAATTATTCACTACTAACTATTTTACTATAAAAATTAATCAACCTGATCATGTAAGAAAGAATTACCTTTCTTCATTTGTGGTTCATCTTTTTTGTGGTCAGAAATTGTCCATTCAGACATATTCTCTTCAGAAGAGTGGGCTACATCTTCTAAGTTTACCTTTCTTCTCAAATAAGCTGGTACATTTTCCAATTCATTTACAGTGTTAGGATTATTCAATTTTACGCTGATATTTCTTAGACGTTCCTTTCTCTTTAGATTCTGTTCTTCCTCGATCTTTTCACTCACTTCCTGCTGCTGCTCCGCCTTTCCTTTTACATAAGGCTCATCGTAAGAATACATACGCTTGTTATGCTTCTTTACGAATTCGTTGATGTCTAAATCCACTGTTTTAGGGCTTTCGCCTTGGTTGTGTCCAGTTTCGTAGATAGGTGCTTTAGTTTTTTTTGGATCATCATCATCCAAGCCTATCGTTACACGTTCTGTCGATGGCTTATTGATGCGTTCTTTTCTCGTTTCGAAGCCAGTAGCGATCAATGTGATGCTGATTTGCTCATCCAAACCTTCTTCATAGCAAGTACCCCAGATTAAATCTGTTCCGAAGCCAGCTTCTTCCTGTACATACTCTGTAATTTCGAAAGTTTCATCCATTGTCAGTTCCTTAGAACCAGATGTGATGTTCAATAAGATATGACGAGCACCTTTGATGTCGTTATCCTCTAAAAGAGGAGACTTCATCGCTTCTTCTATCGCTCTACGAGCTCTATCTTCACCTTCCGCCTTACCAATTCCCATGATAGCAATACCAGAGTCACGCATCGTTGTATTTACATCCTCAAAATCCACGTTCACACGACCTGGCTTAGTGATGATTTCTGCGATACCTTTAGCAGCGATAGTCAAAATGCTATCTACCTCAGCAAATGCATTGGATAGAGATAGATTTCCATGTAACAATCTCAATTTATCATTAGAGATAACTACGATAGTATCTACATTATTCTTTAGTTCTTCCAAACCCTGCATCGCCTGCTTATGACGACGACGACCTTCGAAAGTAAAAGGAATCGTTACGATTCCTACCGTCAAAATGCCCATTTCCTTCGTCGCCTTAGCGATGACAGGAGCAGCACCTGTTCCAGTACCACCACCCATTCCTGCAGTTACGAATACCATTTTAGTATTCACACCCAAGAACTTCTTGACATCTTCTATAGATTCCAAGCAAGCCTTACGACCTACATCTGGAATAGATCCCGCTCCCATACCTTCAGTTAGGTCTGGTCCAAGTTGTATTTTATTAGGTACTGCGCTAAGATCCATGGCTTGTGAATCGGTATTACAAATAGCGAAGTTCACACCTACGATCTCTTGGTTGAACATGTGTGTTACAGCGTTACTTCCGCCACCACCTACACCAATTACCTTGATGATATGTTCTTCGTTTTTAGGTATGTTGAATTCCATAATATTATGATTTTAAATAAAGAGTATCAAGGTTATCCCAAGTTCTGGAATGTGCTTATTTGATTAGGGTCTAATTCCCTTTATTATTAAGTTTTTCCTGATGGAATGTTTCCTGTTTTTCTATTGCAATAATACGCAATTTAAAAATACGAAACAAAATATTTTAAAATAAATGTTTAGTAGTATTACTGTCAAGTAATTGAGTGAATCAATTGCCAATTACCAACTGTTTACTGGTAACTGTCAACTGGTTACTGCTACTCTATTCTTTGATCTGGTTCAGCTTCAAACCATTCTTTAGTTTTCTTAAATAGCTTATTGAAGAAAGAACTATCACCGCTGTTTTCATATACAAACTCATTCATTGGTTCATACATTTCTTCTTCTGCAGCTACTTCTTTCTTAGTCTCTATTTTTGGACTTTGAACTCGCTTGTTTTCAGCTATACCATGTAGTAATAAACCGATGGCAGTAGAGTAAATAGGGCTAGCTACTTTCTCTGCATAACCATGAGCTAAACGCTCTATTGGCATACCAATTCTAGTAGGCATACCTGTATGATATTCTACTAATTTATCCACATTACGAAGCAATGCACCTCCACCTGTAAGCACGATTCCTCCTGCTTTCAGTTGACGCTCCAAACCAGAACGACGGATTTCAAAGTACACATGGTCAAAGATTTCTTCGATTCTTGCTTCGATGATACGAGCTAGATTTTTTTCAGAAATTTCCTTTGGATCACGTCCGCTGATACCTGGAATAGTAATGATTCTGTTATCAAATACTTCATTAGACAATGCAGAACCGAATTTCACTTTCAGTTTTTCTGCTTGGTGCAACATTACTGTGCATCCTTCCTTGATATCCTTTGTGATCACATTTCCACCAAATGGAATAACCGCTGTATGGCGAATGATTCCTTCATGGAAAATAGCTAGATCAGTAGTTCCACCACCGATATCTACCAATGCCACACCTGCTTCACGTTCTTCATCACTAAGGATAGAAGCTGCAGAAGCGATAGGTTCCAGTGTCAAACTTGCTATATCCAAACCTGCTCTTTCCACACATCTATTGATGTTTTTAGAAGCAGAGATTTGACCAGTGATGATATGGAAATTAGCTTCCAATCTCACACCTGACATACCAATTGGTTCAAGGATACCTTGTTCATTATCAACTGTAAATTCTTGAGGAATGACATGGATAATCTTATCACCTGGAGGCAATACTAGTTTATACATATCATTCACCAAACGATCGATATCAAACTGCTTGATTTCATCATCCGCATCACGAGTGATGATTCCACGATGTTGTAGGCTCTTGATATGCTGACCTGCAATACCTACATGAATCGCTTTGATTTTTTCGCCTAATTGACGTTCAACAATGTTACAAGCATCTTCGATAGCTTGTACAGTTTTTTCGATGTTGGAAACAACACCTCTTAATACTCCTGGTGATTCGACTTTGCCGATCCCTAGGATTTCAATTTTACCGTGTTCGTTCATCTTTCCGGCAATCGCACAGATCTTGGTAGTTCCAATGTCTAGTGCTACAACAATTTCAGAATTTGCTTGGCTCATAAGCTTTAAGTTTTTGAAATTCGAATGGTGGACATATCAGGACCTCCATTCTAATGTTTTCATATATAGTATATTAGTAGTGATTGATGATTGAGTGTTACTCCCCAACCAATTTTTAATCATTAATCACTCAATCATTACTTCTTTTTGCAAACCACTTGCCCCTCATATTTGAGATTAATGGTGGAATATTTTTGCCAACCTTCGTATGGCATTCCTTCTTTATAAAAGATTTTCAATTGCTTGAATTTACCTTCTATATTTCTGTTTTTTCCAAAGAGTATTTTTTGTTTACCTACTTTAGGAACGACGACGAATTCTCTATTTTTAGTCACGAAAATCTGCTCCGTGAGGGCTTTCATAAATTCATCTTTCTGTATCTTTTCCACAAATCGGAAAAGGTGTTTTAGTGTACCGTTTTTCTTTGTTCTATACTCTGGAGTATAAGACGGAATGTATCCTGTGGCAACAGGCACTCTTGCCGTAAAATTGACGGAAGTAGGCATATATTTACCATCCTGATCGAGGTAATAATTTCTGCCACTAGCATCTATTATTCTCAAAAAAGGTTCTCTTTGTTCGATGTCTATATTCAATCGGCTTCTCGCATCTATGAATACTTCTGCATCTGCTATAAAAGGATCTCTTTTAAGTATTTTATTCTCTATTCTGTCTAAATCTAATTCTCCAACTGGAACACCTTCTGGATTCCTTCCTAGACTTCTAGTTAGTGTAGTTAGAATATCAGTTTCTGTGATCATTTTGCTGTTGTCAGGTAGTGGTTTTATGTTGACTACTATCCGATTTGCTACGCTTGCCCTCTTCTGGGAAACAGTAGATATGATGGCTATTAAGAGAGCTACTCCTCCTACCACCCACAATACTTGTGTGAGTATCTTATCTACTTTAGGGTTGAGGAGTTTCTTTTTTGCCATTTTATCTGATTATTAATGTTTTATACTATTACTATTAATTAATGTGATTCTAATTCTTTACTGAATAATTCTTGTATGGGATGGATAAATCTATCTATATCCCCTGCACCAAGCGTTAACAGCACTTCGGGTTCAGAAAGTTTCAATTCTTGTAACAAATTTTCCTTCGAAACCCTTTTTTTATCTAGGATCTGCATCTGATCAAGTATAATATCCGATGTCACACCTTCGATAGGTAATTCTCTAGCTGGATAAATGTCCATTAATAAGACGCTATCCAAGCCATCTAATGCTTCTGCAAAACCCTTAGAAAAGTCCCTCGTTCTGGAATATAAATGGGGTTGGAATATCCCTGTTATTTTCTGAGTAGGGTAGAGTTCACGAGCTGCATTAATAGTTGCTTTTAACTCTGAAGGATGATGTGCATAATCGTCGATATACACAAAATCTTCTTCTCTTATCATGAATTCAAACCTTCTCCAAATTCCTTTGAATGTGGAGAGCGCTTCTTTGATATTTTCTGAGCTAATGCCAAGTTCCAAAGCGATAATTATCGCTAGGGTTGCATTCTCAATATTATGTCTTCCTGGCAGTGTGAATTTAATATCATTGATGTCTGAATATGCACCTGTAGTACACTTGAAATCAAAGACAAAATATCCATCTTCTACTCTGATGTTATGAGCATGGTTTTTTCCTTTATTGATACCATAAGCATCAGTTTGAACCATGTTGTAAATATCAGAAGATATGTCAGTTTCATTAAAATTTAATTGTACTCCTTCATGTAGGAATACCTTTCCTTTTGGATTGGTTTTTCTAGCGAATTCAGTATAACCTTCCAGCATTTTATCATGCTCGCCATAGATATCCAAATGATCAGGGTCAGTGGATGTAATGGCTGCATAATAAGGACTCAAATGCAAGAATGAACGATCAAATTCATCCGCTTCTACAACTACCCATTCAGATTGTCCAAAGACAAAATTGGATTGAATATTATTAGCAATTCCTCCTAAGAATGCTGTACAATCTATTCCTCCTGTTCTTAGAACATGAGTAATGATAGAAGTAGTCGTAGTTTTTCCATGTGTGCCTGCTATGGCGATGGTTTTCTTACTTCTACTGATAATACCTAATACTTCTGCCCGTTTTTTGACCTCGTATCCATTCGCTCTGAACCAAGATAATTCGCTATGAGAATCTGGAACAGCAGGCGTGTAAACCACTAAGTCTACATCTTTAGGAATCATCGCTATATCATCTTGATAATGGATATGCATACCTTCCGATTCCAATTTAGCAGTAATGCGAGATTGAACTCGATCATATCCATAGACATTACAATCGAGCATCTTGAAGTACCTTGCCAAAGCACTCATTCCGATGCCACCGATGCCGATGAAGTAGATGGTATGTATGTTATTCAATTTCAATTACTTAGTTCTTTTTTATATTGGCAAATGTTCTTCTATTGAATTTTCTAAACAATTCGATGGCACCTAAATAGAATGGTATTTTTTCATCCATGATAGATGAGGTATCTATATTCTGTACTGCTGTATCTTCTCTATTGTCTGCATCTCCTAAACTTACTGTAAAAGGAATGCTTGTTCCTGCTCTTAGATTTTTGAAAGGAATCTGGATTTCTACTGTATAGCCATCCTTTCCTACTTTCCTCCCAAATGCTACTTTTACCTCTTCTTGTGCTTTTCCTGTAATGAGGTTTTTTACAGTAGGTTTACCTTCTTTATCAAATCCTATAAGCAATGAAAGCTGTGTCTTTTCAGGAAATGCTTTCATTAATTCTCCTTTAGCTATTTTATTTTTATTGAAATTAAAATCCAATTGGATATAATCTCCTTTAGCTTCATCTCCACTAAAATCAGCAGGAACTAATACTTCATCTTTTACATTTAAAGCGATGAAGATATTGCTCTTATTCCATGCTACACTATACTTGGCAAAAAGGTCATTCATGGTGTGCTTCTCTCCAAAAAGGGTAGAATGCACGGGTCTCCAACTCTGCTTATAATCCTTCTTCCAAGTCTTTTCATCTAATTTGCCATCCAGAGTTATAAGCTTGCTAATTTCTGCTGGCATGATGGCCACCCTCGTTGTTATTTTATCTCCTTTCGCTGGCTCGAATTCACGAGATTCCATCATCGATTCTCTACTGACTACTGAAGTCATGAAGTTTTCTGTTTTTTGATGGAATAACGCACTTGCATGATTTTCTAAAAACAGCTTACCTTCTTCATAAGCTAGTCTGTACTCATCATTTAGTATCAATTGCTTTTTTCCTCTTACTTCTGTTAGCTTTACAATATTTTTATCTGTTATAAAAGAAACATCTGGAAACCTTCCTCCTTCTCCACAAGATGCACAGGCAATGACATTCTTTTTATAATCAATACTGAATGTTCCATCTTCGATTCCTGTAGCAATGACTAATTTTTGCTTGGCTTTTTCGTCCAAATGCTTTTTCGTCCTTTTGTCTGCTAAGAATACGACAGCGATTAAATCAGTAATATTATCTTCATTGTGATCCCATTCGTGTACTGTTTTCGTAAGGTATCTATATTCTAATGTATCAATCTCCTCCAAAACCATATCTGGAGTAGTGAATAGAATAAAAGAATCCGTTTCAGTAAAAATGGTATCCTGTCCGTTAAACATTGTGTCCAAAGTATACTGTACTTCTTCTTGTAAAGGCTCATTTAGTATAGCGATAACATCTTCGATATCCTGTGCCTTTATTTGGTAAGTCAATACCATCATTATTATCATTGATAACATTCTCATCTCTTTCGATTTTTTACTAGTTCCAAAATAACATCAGCGATGAGGTCAGCAGAATTGGGCTTTCCTAGTTTACTAATGTTTTGTACCAATCTTAGAGATAACGTATTATCAGACAATGTTTTTATCGCGGTAAGTATTAAAGTTTTCTTAGCGTTTTTGTCTTCGACCATGATCGCAGCATCCTTTTCTACCAATGCTAAAGCATTTTTAGTCTGATGATCCTCTGCTACGTTAGGCGAAGGAACTAGGATTACGGGCTTTTTCACTAAGCAAAGTTCCGATATTGAAATCGCTCCTGCTCTTGAAATAACTAAGTCTGACATGGCATAAGCCAAATCCATTCTGTCAATGAACTGCGTAATACTTACATTCGCTAATTGAGCTGTTGCACAACCTTTGAATTCTTCAAAATATATTTGACCACATTGCCAAAGTACTTGTACATCTGGTTGTGCTGCTAGGATATTATGTGCATCCCTTAAACTGTGATTCAATGTTCTTGCACCAAGACTTCCGCCTATGATGAGGATAGTTTTTTTATTGCTATCCATTTTGTAATATTGAATTCCTTTAGCTTCTTTGCCTATTAAATCCAAGAGGTCCTGACGAACAGGATTACCCGTAATGACAATCTTTTCTTTAGGAAAAAATCGATGCATATTATCATATGCTACACATACTTTATCCGCTTTTTTTGCCAATAATTTATTTGTGACACCAGCGTATGAATTTTGCTCCTGAAGAA
>JBNMOV010000190.1:0-8761 GCA_051275765.1 Maribacter sp.
TGAGTTATTAATGTATAAAATTGCGTCTAATAACCAACAAGGGATGAGAAATAAATAAACGATACAACTTAATAACGCAGGATTTTTGCTTGCTAATAAGGCGAAAAACGCAGGCATAGCCGTAGCTATGGCGAGTATTTTCAACGAAGTTAGCAAATAAAAAGGCAAGTTAGAATGTAGCGTTTATTTGTTTCTCGTCCCTAAGGAATATATGAAAAAATTCGTAGTTTTAGATGAAGGTTTTCTAATGGTTTATTATAATTATCAATTCCATGATTTTGTCTAGCATAAGATACAGACCATTGGGGTTTTTGAAACCCCAATGTCTCGCTAAGCTCTATCGACACTACAAAACCTTTTGCTTCATAAAATGCTAAGTTATTCCATACAGCGTTCATTACTAAATAACTAAATCATGAAAGAAGACTTCTACATCGGTTATCTCCCCAATGCTCCAGCATCTCATCGTAAATGGGGCAAGAAATTCGTATGGATTATATTGGCGAGTATTGTATTTTTGGCAGCAGCGATTACATTGGGACAAAAGGCGTTTTCTAAGGGAATATTTGAATTTGGTAATCAATCCGAATTGGAAGGTTTTTTGAATATCTCGCCAGTTCCACATCTTAGAATTTATAATGATAAGGGGATTTATGGTGAGCAAATTTATAAATCCGTCATTCTAACTGGAAGTAATAAATTTGGAGCAGATGAAGTCGTAAAATCTATTTTTGATGCGAATAATGTTTCTCCTTTAGCAGATAGCTTTTATGTCAAACTGAAAGGAACTTTGATTTATAATGATGGTAAGGCATTGTTTGAATTGACAGAAGGTGCTAATTCCTTGGTCGATGTTTTGCCTGTACCAGATATGATCGCCAATGATTCATTGAGCAATGATGTGGCAGTAGGCGGTTTCAATCCGTATAAACTGGAAACATTTCTTAGAGGAGAAATCATCGATCCTAAATGTTACTTTGGAGCGATGAAACCAGGCAGTGGCAAAGTACATAAGTCTTGTGCCATACGTTGTATTTCTGGAGGTATTCCACCTGTTTTGAAAGTCAGTATAGGCGATGCCAATGAATATTATATTCTCTATGGAGAAAATGGGAATTCCATTAATCAAGAGGTTTTGGACTATATAGCAGAACCTGTAGAAATTCATGGACATTTTGAATCGTTGGATGATTGGCAGGTCTTGTATATTAATCCTGAAATGGGGATTAGTAAATTGTAATACGTAGAACCCATTCGGAGAAGCTAGAAGGAGTTAAAAACTCAAAATATAACTACTAAACATGCCAAAAATATCCTTAGTTATCATTACTAAAAATGAAGAAGAATACATTCGGGAATGTATTCTTTCTGCTAAAGATGTGGTCGATGAAATCATTGTTTTAGATGAATTTTCTACTGATAAAACTAAGGATATTGTACTCAAATTAGGTGCTGCTTATTTCAGTGAAAAATTCAGGGGATTTGGAGAGCAAAAAAGACGTACTGTAGAATTGACTAGCCATGATTGGATATTGGCTTTGGATGCAGATGAACGGCTTTCTGGTGAATTGAAAAATTCTATTATTCATTGGAAAAAAAAACCTTCTGATTATCAAGGGTTTTCTTTTAATCGACTAAATTATTATTGTGGAAAACCGATTAAATATTGTGGTTGGTATCCAGATAGAAAAATTCGATTTTGGAATAAAAAACATGGTAATTGGAATAAAAATAAGGTACACGAAAGTGTAGAAATGAAAGAAGGAACAACAGAAGGAATACTAGCTGGAGATTTAATTCATTTTACGATTACTTCCATAGAAGATCACATTAATAGAACAAATAGATATACCAGTTTACAAGCAGAAAAACATCTACAAAAATCTAATTTTATTATTTATTTAAAATTAATTTTTAGTCCTATTTTTAGTTTCTTTAAAATCTATTTTTTAAAGCTAGGAATATTAGATGGTTACCACGGATTTTTAATTGCTAAAATATCTGCAATGGGACAATTTTGGGTATATGCAAAAGCATTAAACAAAAAGAAAGAAGGATGAAAAAAATCCTGATAGACATCTATAAAATTAAGGATTTATACAGCGGACTTGGACAATTCTCCATGAACTTCGCAGAAGAGATTATTCATGAGTTATCTGATGATTATCAAATTCACTTTTTAACGCCAAAAAATCAGTGTAGCTTAGGAAATAACGCTATTATTATAAAAGATAATATCATTAACCGTCATCTGTCTAATACAAATAAAGGCTATGATATTTGGCATAGTCTACAGCAATTTCCTTCTCATTTACCTCATAAAAAAACACCACAAATATTAACTATCCACGATCTTAATTTCCTAGAAGAAAAAGGCAAAAAAAAGGCAAAAAAATATTTAAAAATATTACAAAGAAATGTGGATAAAGCTCATACATTAACCTGTATTTCATCATTCACAAAAAAAATATTATTACAACATATTAATACAGGAAGTAAACCTATATATATTATTCATAATGGCGTTAAATTAAATCATTATAAATCACATCAAAAGCCAAATATTCCAATAAAAGATAAATTCCTTTTTAGTATTAGTGTGTTTAAGAAAAAGAAGAATTTCGAGGCGATTGTTAGCATGATGGAACACCTTCCAGAATACCAATTAATCATCGCAGGAAATCATGAAACTAAATATGGAGAAAAAATAAAAGAACTGATCAAAAAATTAGGATTAGAACAACAAATTATCCTTATAGGGAAAATATCAGACGAAGATAAATATTGGTATTATAAAAACTGCGAAGCTTTTCTTTTTCCTTCCAAAGCAGAAGGTTTTGGAATGCCCGTTATAGAAGCGATGAGTTTAGGTAAGCCCGTATTTTTAAGTCGTTGGAGTAGCTTACCAGAAGTAGGTGGAGATTTAGCTTATTATTTCGATTATTTCGAGCCATTTCATATGGCAAATATTGTAAAAACTGAATTAAATAATTATCCGTCCAATAGAGATCATAATTCATTAAAAATTCAGAAACATGCTCAACAATTCAATTGGAAAAACTGCATCAGGGAATATATAAAGGTTTATGAGTTGATTGGTTGAATATATTAATTGATTATCACAAAACTCCATTTTTTGTACCTTGTCTAATCAAAAAATTGACTATTTTCATTCCAAGATCAACATTCTATTCAATCCAATCAACTCATAAACCAGTTAACTAACTCAACATCATGTACTTTAAAGACAAAACGGTATGGATCACAGGAGCTTCTTCTGGCATTGGCAAGGCATTGGCAATAGCGTTCAGTAAGCAACATGCTCGACTGATTCTATCTTCCAGAAACGAAGGCAAGCTAAATCAAGTGAGGGATGAATGTAGGAAACATACGAAAATCGTCCATGTCCAGCCATTAGATTTAGAGGAATATCATTTATTGCCTAAGATTGCAAGTAAAGTCATGGAGAAGTTTCCGAAAATTGATGTCCTCATCAATAATGGTGGTATATCTCAGCGTTCGTTGGCAGTAGATACTTCACTCGCTATCGATAAACGGCTCATGGACATCAACTATATGGGAACTGTGGCATTGAGCAAATCTGTATTGCCGTCCATGCTCCGCCATGACATTGGACACATCGTAACCATTACCAGTTTAGTAGGGAAATTTGGCACACCACTCCGTTCTAGCTATGCAGCATCTAAGCATGCACTACATGGATTTTTTGATTCATTGAGGGCAGAACTCGAAATAGCGGAAAAAGACGTAAAGATCACGCTTATTTGCCCTGGTTACATTCGTACTATGGTTTCCTTTAATGCCCTTACTGGAGATGGCTCTCCACAAGAATCTATGGATAATGCGACCAACAACGGACTCAGTCCAGAAGCATTTGCCAAAAAAGCACTCAGAGCTATCAGAAAGCAAAAAAATGAAGCATATATAGGAAAGAAAGAAGTCTATGGCGTTTATCTCAGAAGATTCTTTCCTAAAGTATTCGATCGAATGATTTCTAAGACAAAGGTGACTTGATATTACTATAATACTATAGACTTTGCGGACTTGTCTGCAATTAGATTATATAATTACATTATAATATACTAAATTTGATAAAAAATAGTATAATTGCAAGAGATAGCAGAAATGTTACTTTTATACTATTGTATTCAAACATCATAATCATTATCTGATGAAAACAAATATTATCAATCTAGGATTGTTCCTTATGGTTATTCTTTTGTCCTTCCTACTTATCAGTAGTATTCGTGGACCTATCGAATTCAAAACAGTATTAGATACGAGAAAAGATGCTGTTACCGACAAATTGGAACAACACCGTACTTGCCAACTTGCCTATAAAAGCATTACAGGAGAATTTGCAAGTACATATGATACCTTGAGCCAAGTATTACTGAATGATAGCTTTGAAATCATAAAGGTAATAGGTGATGCGGATGCTGTAGGAAGTGGACCAATCCAAACATCCTCCACTTTCATATCAGCGAAGGATTCTTTGACTAGCCTTCTGGAACTCGAGGATATTTCCCTAGGAGATTTCATCAAAAAACTTAAGGAAATTCCTTATAGTGATGGCAAAGAATTCGAGATGAGAGCAGATACGATGACTTACCAAAAAATATTGGTGCCAGTCATTAGCGTAGGTGCGACCTATGAAACTTTCATGAATGAGTTCACTAGTGACAAATTCAGAAGGTATGACTCTAGTTTCGATCCAGCAGCCTATATTGGATATGGTTCTTTAGTTAGACCAACTACTTCAGGTACTTGGAACTAGTCTTACAAAATATATCCAGCCCTTCTTTTTCGAAGTCGCTGACACACGAATACCGTTTGTCCCTCATCGTAGGGGTAAACGGTATCTCATATATGATCGTGGATGGCATGGACAAGGTGCTGGTCTTCAAAAGGTTTTCTATTGAGGGAAAAAATAAGGTAAGTGGTATAAAAGCTGTTTTCTCTCATGATGAAAAATTGCTATTCAATTATAAATCTACCAAGATAGGAATAGAAAGTCATACGTTTACCCTCATTCCTGAACGACTTTTCCAAGCAGAAAACGGAGCATTATACCTCGAGAAAACTTCTCGCCTAGGAGATAAGCATTACATCAATAATGATCACCTTAGTTTCAATCAATCTAAGCTCGTCTATTCATTAGATGCGGAAATGGTCGCTGTATTGAAGAATTATTTTCCTAGTGGACAGATGTTCCATGAAGTCACTACTTTACTCAATGGCTGGCGGAAACAATCAGAAGTAAAGGAAGGCAAGAAAATCTATGTAGATATTAATTCTGATTATTTTACCATTGCATTTTTCGATGGAGATACCCTCATTTTTATCAATCGCTTCCAATACAAAACTGCTGGCGATTTCTTGTATTATACTTTGATGACTTATGATCGTTTCGAGCTCAAACCAGAAACTACGCCTTGTATCATTTCTGGATTAGTGATGGATCAGTCAGAAATTTATAAGAAACTATACAGTTACGTCAGAAATTTGCAGTTTTTACCCACTAGTGCTTATTATACCTTCACAAAGGAATTCGAAGCCTTGCCACACCATCATTATTTCGATTTATACAGCCTTAAATTATGCGAATCTTAGGATAGATATCGAGATACTGAGATATTAAGATAAATACTTGATAGAGTAAGTCTCTTATCCAATTCCCTCACATCTCAAAATCTTAGCATCTCAAAATATTAATATCTAAAAAATGCGAATCGTAGCTGGAAAATTCAAAGGACGTAAATTCAATCCTCCTGCTAATAATTGGCCAACTAGACCTACCACGGATTTTGCGAGGGAGGCGTTGTTCAATATCCTTACGAATGATTATTATTTTGATGACATCAAGGTATTAGAATTATTTGGTGGCTCTGGTAGCCATAGCTATGAACTGATTTCTAGAGGTTGTACAGATGTGACTTTAGTGGAGCAGCATAATTCCTGTATCAAATTTATCAAAAAAACCATCGCTGAATTAGATGTAGAAGATTGCATTAAAATCATTCGTGGCGATGCTTTCCGTTTCCTTGAAGGATGCAGGAAAGAATATGATTATATCTTCGCAGATCCTCCTTATCACATGCCTACCCTAGATTTATTACCTAATATTGTTTTTGAAAAAAAGCTATTAAAAAAAGGCGGACAATTTGTCTTAGAACATGGTAATAATCATACTTTTTCTCTACATCCTAATTTTATAAAAGAAAAAAAATATGGCAATGCGATGTTTTCTTTTTTTGAATGTTTGGAAGAGGATTTAGATGTGGCTTAGTTTAGCATAAATTTCATCTCAATGTTTCACTTAGGAAACGGAGGTCCAGGAGGAATCTGACTATTCGATAAATCTGGTCCTATTCCTTTTTGCATATCCTCCGTTATTTCATGAATAATATAGGGATATTTACTTTGGATAATTCTTTTTTCCTTGCTCGTTAAATGATCATATTTCTTATTAAATACTTCATGAGAATCCATATTCCAAACTTCTCTTATAGCAGTTTTATATGCTATTAATACTTTTATATAAGCCTCAAAATTCATTTCATCATTAATGTAATATTCTAGGACATAATTCTCAAATATTATTATTTGCTTGAATTTATCTTTTAATTCTTGAGCTGTTATTAATGTATCATTAATAGAATAAAAAGAAGTATCTACGTATTTTAATTGTATTTTTTCTACACTCTCATATAATCCACTTTTCCAATCTTCTTCGTATAAAAGATGAGGATAATAATAGGGAAGTCTGTAACTAAAAAATCCGTACTTAGTAAATAATGTTCTTTCTCCATATTCATCTATCAGATGCACTGCAAATCCTATTTTCCTAACATCAGATTCGTATAATTTATTTTTAAATTGATTCACATATTTCATTTTTATTTTTTTGTCAATATGTGTTGCCATAATTACTCTATCTCTTAATCTTTCTTCAATAGATCCTCTTTTTCCATGAATTCCAAAAGGGATATTTTTCAATAATATTTCATTTGTATAAGAAAGAAAAAATAATGGCATAGTATCTAGATTATTTTTATTAGAGGATACTATGTGCATATATAATGTCAATGATTTATTATTTAATCGTTCATATGTTTCTGATTCTACTAAATCCAATTCATATTTATGCGTTGGATTCTTACTTAAAATACTTTCATTCAATGATTTATAATCAACAAAATCAATTTTAGATAAAGCAAAGGAAAGTACAAAAACCATTACAGCAGATAATAACATCCATTTAATACTCTCTTTTTTATACATCCTACGAATGGTATTCCACGATTGTAAAAAGAGTACAATAACAATCAAAATTGGCAAGTAATAATATTCACTATAAATACTAAAACCAAGAGTCCCTCCAAAATGAAATATCATTCCTAAAAAAAGACCTAAGCATAATCCTAATTTCGAAAACCAACTCATAAAATACCAGTTCATTACCTTCTGATCATTTAATATGGAGTATCGTCTTTTAGAATTTTTACTAAAAAGTGTTCTAGGTTTTTCCAACCAAAAAGTAAAACACATCGACTGTCCAAAAATGACAGCTATGGCAGCAAAAAAAAGATTATAATAATTCAATTCTGCTTCTGAAAATACAATGATATCATAGTCATCAGAAATATGAATAACTCTCATAATCTCTCTAGTCATATAAAATAGAGCATAAAACCCAAAGGCATACAGGAATCCTACTAAAACACCTAACACTTTACGAAGCATGGATATTTTAAAGAAATCAATTTTAGGATGGAGGAAGTTGTTTTTGAGTGGCATTTCTGTGATTTTATTCTATACTGAAGATTAATTGGTTTTCGGATGATTGAAAATTTGTAGCTACTGAAAATCAATCAATTGCCACTAACGGTGATCTGTAAAGCGAATACCGCTAGATATAAGATAAATAAAATCAAGAATTCATGCTTAGATATTTGGATTATTTGGGTATTTTATTCGACTAAGGGATGGCGAATAAATAAGTGTCTGGAATTGATAAGATATTTTTATGCTAGGCAAGGCGGTAAAAGTCGCATTACGCCTTAGCATAATAAGGTTTTTACCAACGCAGCATAGTGCAAAAAGATGAAGTCAAAACGGACAGTTATTTATTCAACATCCCTAAGGTATTAACACGCTTCTTCTAGCTTAAAATAAGATAGTCACTAGTTCGAGGTTACACCTCGAACTGAATATGCTGTTTTTATTTTGTAAAATATCATCAGTGAAATACTAAATAAAAGATAGAAATTATACTTGATTTTTTGTTGGATATTCGACGTAAATGTAAATCTGAGGTGCAACCTCGAACTAGCGAATATTTTTGTTTCCTCACTCCCCCACTTCCAAATAAATCGCCAAATCAGCTTTTTCTGGAATTCCTAAACCAGGACTACCAGCAGCACCATATGCTTTTGCAGCAGGAACGAACATGAATAATTTATCTCCTTCATGAAGTGTAGGCAAAAGTGTTTCCCAAGCAGCGATGACTCGCCCAGCTCCAATCTGCACTTGATAAGGACGTTTCTGTGAATAACTATCTAGATATTTCTTTCCAGTTTCTAATATATGTCCAGAAAAATGAAGCAATACGACATCGCCTTCTTTCAAGGCTTTGCCTGTTCCCTTTTTTTCTATCTGATATTGGATGCCTTCTATTTCTTGCAGTTCTTTGAGTTCGCCTGCATTATATTTTTGGATTAGCTTTTTCATTTTTGCA
>JBNMOV010000191.1:0-8693 GCA_051275765.1 Maribacter sp.
TATAGTGTTGAATGTTAGATTCAATACTTCATTTGCAGGATTAGGAGAAAATGTAGTTTCACTGATTACTTGAGACATTCTTGTAGATCCTAATACAACAGATTGTAATGGCGAAGAATATGCTGACCAATCATTGCCATCACAATTACTTCTTACTTTGTACTGGACAGTAGCTCCTGAAGGCAAACTATTTACCCAAAGGAAATTCTGACCATCTTGACTATTCTGTGTAATCCATTCTGTTGTTCCTACTGGACGGTATCTGATTTTAGCTTTGATTTCGTCTGGGTTCGCATCCCATCTTACTCTCATTCTATTCAAATCTGTGAAAGTAACTGATACACCTGTAGGAACTTCACACTGACTACTATACCATGCGATAACCTCTGTAAAATCTGACCAAGTTCCATCTAAACATCGTGCACGTAACTTATACTGCCAGTTCCTTTTATTTTGAAAAGTTATTGTTCTTTCTGAGTTAGTGGTACCAACAATAGTCCAAGGATTCGTTTCTCCTTTTAAACGATGAAATACTTGATAAAAATCGGCTCCAGCCATATCATCCCAATCGAAGAATGCCGTAGTAGGGCTAGTCATTAGTACTGAGTGATTCGTAGGAGTAATATCACAAGAACATGGCTCACAAAATGCACCACCACAATCTGTGCCTGTTTCATCGCCATTTTGTGTTCCATCATCACATGTAGGAGAACAAGATGCTAAAACCTCTGAAGTAACGCTGTACGTACACGTCCCATCATCCACATCTTCCAACTCGAAAACATGTATAGTCTCATCTGCTGCTATATTGAAAGTTTGTCCGCCAGTACCATAGGAAAACGTAGCTAATAAAACTCCGCTATCATATACATGATACATATTCGAAGGACCTCCATCCAGTACAGCTGCATCTATATTATATGCAATAATATCATCAGAAGTATCATGTGTGTCCATACCATTGCAACTTTCTATGAAAGATTGATTCAGAATGATTTCGCAGAATCCGTCAGCCTTTGCAGAGAGTGAAAAGGCAGTTAGTAGGATAAGAACGGAAAGAGTAATAGTTAGGTTTTTAATCATCATTTGATTTGTATTTATATTAAATATAAGGTATTCATTTTAAATGTTGGCTATTCTTCGCAAAACTTAGTCATTAAAAAGGTGACTTAGTATATAAAAGTACAAATTTTCATGTACTCGTTTTTTAAAATCCAAAGTAAGAAGTGCATAAAAAATCCCTCATACTAAAATTAGTATGAGGGATTTTAAAGATATTCTTATTCAGTTTATTCCGTGACTATCTCCGCTTCTGTCATAGAATAAATCAATTGATTGATATCGCCAGAGTTGAGCTGTAGAATACCTTTTATGATTACAGGATCTGCAGTGTATTTGATCCCTTCTATCGCTGTAACTTCCATAACCGTTTCTGGTCCTGCACCTCCGCAAAAATAACACATATTATATGGATATGCTGAAAAGACAAAATCCTTATGGCTCTTGTATCCTTCTGTAGGAATAATATAGCCCTTAATTGTGATTTCTTTACCATCCAATGCTTTCACTTCTGGAGAAAAAACAGGTACATCTACCTTGAAGCCCATGAATTCGTCATATTGCTTCTTGAAAGTAATCTTACCTAGTGTTTTCCAAGTATTTTTGGCAGCATCTGTTTGTGCCATTGCTCCTGTAAGAATCATGATACTCAAAAAAGCAGTTAAGATATGTTTCATTTTACCAATTTTGCATTTAATAATATATAAGGCAGTCCTATTGGATCTAAGTGATTCAACATGAGAGTACCTTTCATCGTAATGGGTTCATCTGAATACCTTACAGCATCTAATGATGATACTTCCATGACGGTTTCTGGTCCTGCCTTTCCACAAAAATAGCAAAGATTATATGGTAAGGAAGAAAGAATAAATTCCTTGTGGGTTTTGTAGCCTTTTTCTGGCAATAAATACCCTCTTACAATAATTTCCTTTCCTTCTAATGCCAATACTTCTTCACTGAAAATAGGTGGATTGACGGTAAATAAAACATCTTTACCCTCTGCTTCTTTGTATGTAATCTCGGCTAGTGTTTTCCATACATCAGAACCTATTTGCCCTTTAGCTATGCCCAAGTTACAGAGTATCAAAGCTAAGATGCCGTATTTGAGTATTGGTTTAAACAAAGTTTAACTTTTTTTAGATATTAGATTGCTAGACATTAGATATTAGATTGCTAGACATTAGATTATTAATGATATAACATTCTAATTTCTAACAATTATAAATACTCTCTTAACTCCTTCGCATTAATAGCATGGTGTGTTTCTTCATACACTGGATCGCCATTCTTAATTAAGATAACTTGTGGAGATTGATGTTGTACACCAATTAATTCTGCTATCTTATTAGAGATATTTCTGTATTGTATTAAATCAAGATAGTAGAAATCTAATTCTTCTTCTTTATAATCCCAATCTTCTTCTAAAACAAACTTTGCACGAGTGCTGATACCACATCTAGTACTGTGCTTGAATATTGCCACAGGTTTGGTATTGGAATCATTGATAATTTCGTCCAATTGCTGCTCTGATGTCAGTTCTTTCCAGCCTTCTATCAATCCGCTACTTTTGTCTTTCTTGAAATTCTTTAAAAAGCTCATTATATATCTTTTATATGATAAAGTTGTTTGAACAACTTTGGTTCTTATGTAGAACGTTTCATCATCTATTTACGTTCAAAAAGGATTCTTCATTTGTCTAAGAATTGATAGTTGCCACTTCAATACAATCAATAACTTGATTGGCATCACATCCATTCAGACCTACTCCCCAACTCGCATTGAACTCTAGTATAAACCAACCATCTATCTCATTAAATCCTGCGTCCAATACAAATGTACGAGGCAAATCTATTTTGGTTTGGAATAAAAATCGATTTAAGAAATCTTTAGCTTTATCTACATTTCCTTCGCCTTCATAAAAAGAGATGTCTTTGACTTCTTTATCCAAGATAAATGCTCGAACTTCTTTTTCGACTACTATCGCTTCTGATAAAATAATGCCTCCTTGGGGCTTTATTCCTTCTGTTTCAATAGTCAATTCTTCCTTTGACGTATAGATTTTCCCTCTGAATAATTTAGGTGTAATGGGCTTGATAAAAATAGGAAAATTATCTTCTTCTAGTTCTTCTATTGTCAGTAATGTGATGTTTCTTTTTGTCCATTGATAATCTATCATGGCTATCCATTCATCCTTAGGAGAAACGACATCCAATCCTAGTATCTGTGCTAAAACTAAACAGAAAGAATCATAGCCATATAAAACTACTTTCTTATTACCAATATCTGACTTTATCCAAAACTTGCCAATACGCAATACTTTTCCTCCTTTTGCTTTCCATGCTTTAGCTATAGAATCCCTTTCTAGATCTGGTTTGTCTGGAATGATGAGGATATGATTTTTCATTAAAGTTTATATTCTTTTTCCAAAATAGCATAAACCGCCATATCTACGAAAACACCTTTTTCCAATACATGTTCTTTTAATGTTCCTTCATGTTGAAAACCTAATTTTTCTACCAACTGAATGGATTTTTCATTTCTAGGATCTATCATCGCCATTATCTTATTCAGTTTCACAATGTCTAATTCTCTAAACCCATAATGGAGTATAGATTTTATCGCTTCTATAGCATAGCCTTTACCCCAATATTTTGAAATAAGTGCGTAGCCTATTTCTGCTTTTCTATTCGTCTTACTCCAAGGATTGTATCCACAGTCGCCTATATATTCTCTTGTTTCTTTGAGTTCTATCGCCCAGCGTATACCTATGCCATTTTCGAATCTGGTTTTAAATACTTCTGTAATTTCAATGGCTTCGTTTTCTGACTTCATGCTTTCTAAATCGTAGTACTTCGTCACTTCGTCCTCAGAATAGGTAGCGAATATGTTTTTTACGTCCGTTTCTTTAAATGCTCTTAGTATGAGGCGTTCTGTTTCTAGGATTGGAAACTTTGCTTGCATTATTTGTTATTATCAGTATTAATGAATTTGTTCTATTTTATTGATTATTTGCTGTACATCCAATTGGCTATCAAATGATTTTTTCTGAAGGTAAATGCTTATTCCATTTCCTGGTATCAAAAATAACCCTTTTTTCGTTTCTATTATTTTTGTAAAATATTCCCAGCCTCCCTTTGTTTCTGTAAATAGACCATTTAATAATACATGATCTTCTTTGAAGATTATCGTAAGACTTTTATTATTTACTTTGCTATTTAATCTACTATCCATCCATTTTTTTTCGAAGCATAAAATTCGTATATCATCAAAGTTCCAAAAACTAATAATCCAATAGAGATAAAACTCAAACTATCATTTAAAACAAAAATCCCAATTGCTATCATCAAACTCAAAACGCCGATTTTATCTTCCCATTTTTTAAATCTATTTCTGAACAACAACCATTCAGAATAAAATTCTTGATAATAATTTTCATCAATTTCTTGTATGACTTTTATTTCCATTCCTCTTCGAATTTCTATTTTCTTTATTTTTTATAAAATAAAAAATGCCCATCGAATCCGACAGGCATTTCCACACTTGTTCCCGCAGGTGTGTTAGATTCTAAAGTTACAACAATTATTTATAATATGCTTTTAGCGAATCTTCCTAAAACAACAAATGCGGCATAAATGCCGCATTTGTAAATCGTATAAGTTAGTTATAGGTTTTCTATCATTAAGAACCTGATTCCATTGCAGCAGCTCCACCCACGATTTCCGAAAGTTCTTTCGTAATTGCTTCCTGACGAGCTTTGTTGTAGGAAATATTCAAGTCTTTTATCAATTCTTCAGCATTTTCTGTCGCATTATCCATTGCTGTCATACGAGCACCATGTTCAGAAGCATGTGTATCTAGTAAAAACTTATGGAAAGTAATCTTCAAAATGCTAGGAATTAGTTGTTCTAATAAGACATCCTTATTAGGCTCGAAGATATAATCCGCTTTCGTTTTGGATTCTCCTTCAGATTCTACCTTTTCTACTGGCAAAAACTGAGCAGTAACTGGTTCTTGTAACATCGCATTTTGGAAACGACCATAAGAAACTGTAATCGCATCATATTGACCACTTTCAAAGGCATCCATCAAAGATTGAGATACTTTTGATACATTGTCAAAACTCAAATCTTCGAATAGGTTGACATAAGTACTATTCACCTGTTCACTAGGATAGTTTTTCTTAAAAAAACCGTTTGCTTTCTTACCAATGCACAAGATTTCTACCTCCTTACCAGCAAATTTACCTTTGATAGTTGCTACTGCAGATTTGATCACATTATTATTGAAAGCTCCACAAAGTCCACGATTAGAAGTCACTACGACTAATAATGCTTTCTTTACTTCACGCTCTACTCCGAATGAAGAACTCACATCACCATCCAAATTGGATAGAATGTTTTTCAACATATCATTGAGTTTATTAGAATAAGGACGCATCTGAGTAATGGCTTGCTGTGCTCTACGAAGTTTTGCAGCAGAAACCATTTTCATCGCCTTAGTAATCTGTTGAGTTGACTTCACAGATACTATACGTTCCCTTACTTCTTTTAAATTTGCCATATATTTTCAGTTAGCAGTAAACAGTAAACAGTTATCAACGATTAAATAAATAAGCATTGATAACTGTTTGTTGTTTACTGTTATGAGAATTGCTTCGCTACGTCAGCAGCTATTTCAGCAGTAATTTTCTGATCTTCTTTATTCCACTTTCCTGCAGCGAAATTAGCCATTACTTCTGGCTTCAATTGCTTCATTTTCAATAAGAATAATTCTTCGAATTCCTTTACTTTATCAGTAGGAACTGAACGAAGTAGATTATTCGTACCACAGTAGATGATAGCAACTTGTTCTTCTACACGAAGTGGAGAATATTGACCTTGCTTCAAGATTTCTACGTTTCTTGAACCTTTGTCCAATACCAATTTGGTAGCAGCATCCAAATCAGAACCGAATTTGGAGAATGCCTCCAACTCACGATACTGAGCTTGATCCAATTTCAATGTACCAGATACTTTCTTCATGGACTTAATCTGAGCGTTACCACCCACACGAGATACAGAAAGACCTACGTTAATAGCTGGACGAACACCAGAGTTAAACAAGTTAGATTCTAAGAATATCTGACCATCTGTAATCGAAATTACATTGGTTGGGATATAGGCAGAAACGTCACCTGCTTGTGTTTCAATGATAGGTAATGCAGTTAAAGAACCACCACCTTTAATCATACCTGCATCTTTCAATGAAGCAGGAAGATCGTTCATGTCGTTTGCAATTTTATCATTATTGATAACTTTTGCAGCACGCTCCAATAAACGGGAGTGAAGGTAAAATACATCCCCAGGATATGCCTCACGACCTGGAGGACGACGAAGCAATAAAGATACCTCACGGTAAGCTACTGCTTGCTTAGATAAATCATCATAAGCAATCAATGCTGGACGACCAGTATCACGGAAGAACTCACCAATGGCAGCTCCTGCAAATGGTGCATAGAACTGAAGTGGTGCAGGATCCGCAGCAGATGCTGCAACAATAACGGTATAAGCCATTGCTCCCTTTGCTTCCAATGTACGGTGAACGTTTGCAACTGTAGATGCCTTCTGACCAGAAGCTACATAGATACAGAATACAGGTTCTCCTTTTTCGTAAAATTCTTTTTGGTTGATGATGGTATCAATCGCAATCGCAGTCTTACCAGTCTGGCGATCACCAATGATCAACTCACGTTGTCCTCTTCCAATAGGAATCATTGCGTCAATCGCCTTGATACCAGTTTGAAGTGGTTCTGTAACTGGTTCTCTGTAGATTACACCAGGAGCTTTACGCTCGATAGGCATTTCGTACAAATCACCTGTGATTGGTCCTTTACCATCGATAGGTTGTCCAAGTGTATTTACTACACGACCCAACATACCTTCTCCTACATTAATAGAAGCGATACGTCCAGTACGTTTTACAGTAGAACCTTCCTTGATACCATCTGGTTCTCCCATTAGTACCACACCCACGTTATCTTCCTCAAGGTTCAATACGATAGCCTGAACACCATTGGCAAATTCTACCAATTCACCTGCTTTGGCATTGTTCAAACCATAAACACGAGCAATACCATCACCTACCTGTAGTACTGTTCCTACTTCTTCTAGTTCAGTAGCAGTATTGAAACCAGATAGTTGCTGTTTTAGTATCGCACTTATTTCATCAGGTTTTACATCAACCATTTTACGAGTATTTTAATTATTATAAAGTATAAAGTCAATAGATGATAGTCAATAATTGAGAGCAAAAACAATCAACTGTGGAATATCCTACTAAGGATTTTATTAAAATTCTTTTGTGTATTGATTCTGCTCAAACTCTTTCTTCAAAAGAGACAATTTATGAGCTACGCTTGAATCGTAACGTTTATTGTCGAATTCGATAATGAATCCTCCAATAAGGCTTTCATCCACTTCTACCTCTAATTCTACATTATCATCAGTAGCTTCAGAAACAAGGATGCTTTTACGAAGTGCTGCTAGTCCATCATCAGTTAATTTAGAAGCCGTAATCAACTTTACAGAAGATACGTGATTCATGATTTTATACTGAAGATGAAATTCTTTAGCAATTGCTGGTAAATATGCTTCTCTACCCTTTCTCAAAACGACATCGAAAAAAACATTCGTTAGCTCATCTAGCTCATCGCCAAATATCGCATTGAATACAGATTTTTTCTTATCCCCTTTAATGATAGGACTTTTGAGCATATTGCTAAAATCCTTGTTTTTAGCTACTTCTTCAAATGACTGCAAGTCAGACAAGGTTTTGTCTAAAGTGCCTCTTTCTGAAGCTAGCTCAATCAATGATTTTGCATATCTGGAAGCAATTCTTTGTACACTCATATCTTAATTAGATTTTAGATATTTAGATTTTAGACATTAGATTTTTTATAAAAATACCTAGCGTCTAGTGTCTAATAGTCTAGCGTCTTAAATTTAATTCAATTTAATGCTATCCACCAAACCTTTAACGAATGCTTCTTGGCTAGGATCACTTTTCAATTCTCTACGAAGAATCTTTTCTGCGATATCTAGAGCCATTGTACCAGCTTCATTTTTGATGGTAATCATTGCTTCCATCTTACGGTTTTCAATTTCTTGTAAAGCACTGTCCACCTTAACACTGAATTCTTTGTCAGCCTTAATCTTCTGTTCTTTCTGATAAGATTCTGCTGCTGCTTTAGCAGTCAAAAGTATCTGAGAACGTTCTTCTTTTGCCTGATCCAATAGTGCTTGGTGTTCAGACCTTAGGTTAGCCATTTCCTGACGAGCTTTAGTAGCTTCGTCTAATGCAGTCTGGATATCGTCTTCTCTCTTCTTCAAGGCTTGAACGATAGGTTTGAATGCAAAACGTGACATCAAGAACCAGAAAAGACCAAAAGCGATCGTAGTCCAAAAAATAAGACCGAAGTCTGGTTTGATTACTGAAAAATCTGCTAAGAATATCATTGTATTACAAATTTCTATATGAATAAGTTAGATATTGAGATTTAGAAATATTAAGATTTAGAGATGAAAACTGATAAACAGAATTTTGCCAAAATCATTATATTCTAGTTCATATCATTACTTAGTAAGCTTCTTTTTTTT
>JBNMOV010000192.1:0-8683 GCA_051275765.1 Maribacter sp.
ACCTGTTCCAGTTGGATTGGGGCAATTACCATCAGACTTAGCCCATCGAATTCTGACATCTAGTTCAGTAATATTACATCCTGAGAAGTCTAGTTCAGAAAAACTCGCACTACCTAGGTTGATCCCATAATTCCCACTGCCATCTACACAAGTTGAACCTCCAAGGTTCCAAGTTGCAGTCCTTGTTTGTGCGTTAATCCCCAAACTTGTGAATAAGAAAAAGCAAAATATTGTGAATGTCTTGTATGCGATAAAGTTCTTGTGAGACATAATGTCAAGTTTTTGTCAAATAGTTGGATATTTATTTTTAGTACTCAACTAAATATTTGATGCTGTAAACAAATATTACCATATACAAAATAATATTTGGATTATTTTGTATATGGTAATCAACTATTTTTCAGTCGTTTGTGTTGTTTTTTGTTTACTGACGAGTGTGGAGTTTATAGATTAGTAAACGGATAGTAGTTTTAGGATACGTAATATATGAAATAAAATAGTGAAAAATATAAGAAATACGTAATATTTAGTGAGACTTTCAGAAAGTTTATTGTTTAAAAAAATCTTTGTACGTTATACTAGGATAGTCAGTAATGATTCCGTCTACTTTCCACTCAATGAGTTTCTTCACTTCTTCCGCTTCGTTCACTGTCCAAGGGACTACCCTCATCCCTCTTTCATGAGCTTCTGCTATCTTTTTTTCATCTAATAATTGATAATAAGGACTAAGTATAGCCGGCTGAAAACCAAGACTGTCTACGAGTGTAGATAAATGCTTGTAAGGATGCTCTATCAATAGTGCTAATGTGAATTCTGGATGCTTTTTATGCATATGCCTTAGGATTCGCATATCAAAAGATTGTATGGTAAATCTAGGAATTTCAATACCTGATTTTTTTATTTCAGCTACTAATAAATCAGCGAAAACATCTGGAGTAGGTGCGTAAATGGAATCCCAATCTGGTTTGCTTTTGACTTCGATATTGTAGCCTATCTTTTTTTTCGATCTATTTTGTATATGTCTTTCGCAATGAGTAAATACTTCTAATAGAGAGGGTTTGTGTGCTTCTATAGCTTGTTGCTGAGGGAAACGGGGATTGCCTTTCTTGCCACAATCAAAAATAGAAATCATTGCAGCACTCATGTCGTAGAGTTTATACTTTTTTTCTAGTTCTTCTGATACTGGCACAAAATCAGGATCTGTACAAATTTTACTAGACATCCAAGGTTCATGACTGACGATTATTTTATTATCCTTACTGACCGCCACATCCATTTCCAATGTATTTACTCCTAGGTCAATTGCCTTGATGAACGCAGGTAATGTATTTTCTGGTAATAAACCTCTACAGCCTCTATGTCCTTGCCAGTCAAATTCTGGCGTTTTGTATTTATAGTCGTTTTGCTTCATCGTATTGCATGATGTGAATAATAGGATTAGCGTAAAAATAAAGAAATTAAAAGAATTCATTGATTTTGCTTTCAGTTCCTCAATAACACTGGGTTGAAAACCCAGTGTTATTGAGGAACTATTTAACTGAGTCGCTAAATTAAGTATTTTATAATAAAGATTAAAAGCTCCTTTTTCTGCTAAGCATAAAAAGGAGCTTTTAATTAATTATCGTATAAATGTAGATTGTATTTTTCGATAATTTCGATTAATTTTTCAGGATATTTTTTATCTGTTGCATATCCTGCTTTTTTTAATTCAAAAGCCCAAGATTTATAATCATTTTTATTAAAGGAAAATAGTTTTTTATATCGGTCTTTTTTTAATAGAATGCTATGATCTTTATAAGATTCTTTTTTGGAATTATATTTCCTAAAAAAATCTTTATGAGAATCGTCATTAAAATTAGAGCAATGTCCTTTTTTACATTTTTTGGAAAAACATTTAATTCCAAAATGATTATTATTATCTGTGGCTAATTTAGATAATCCTCCATTTGTTTCCAATAAACCCTGAGCCAAGGTGATAGAAGCAGGGATTTTATTTTTTTGCATTTCTTTAATTGCCAATTTATGGTAATTAATAATATAATTTTTATATCTTTTTTCTTTGGGTGTTGAAGGATTAAATGAAATCAGGTTAAATTCTCTTTTTTCGGAATTAATTCCGGAAATTGATTTAATATTTTCTCCTCTGGAATGGACTTCATTTGATGTGGACTGCTCATAATTAAATAAATTAGAATGATTATTTTGCAACTGCAAAACGAAATGAATATCTTTTGAATAAATAATTAATCCAGAAAAAATAATAATGAAATATTTATACCCTAATTTATTCCAGTGCATATTAAAATTATGCTTGGAAACATTAATTAAATGCTTTATTTGGATTAATTTATTTTTCATATTTACAAACAGTTTTCTATATTTAAAACATATTGTTTGTAATTAAAGTTCCGATTATTAAACATTTTGTGCACAATAATCAAATCTTTTAAACTTCTGATTTTCAGAAGTTTAAAAGATTTGATTATTGTAATTAGTTGATAGTCAGTGCTTTGTTTTTTTTAGATTTTTGGCTTGTAAAGTCCAAAAATCTAAATGAATCCCTTATTTTTGCAATCATCATCTATTTAGAAATGGTGGAAAGGAAATTTCTCCACTTCTAAACATAAAGTATTTACTATGAAAGCTTACTTAGATTTACTCCAACACATATTGGATAAAGGCGTTGAAAAAGGAGATCGTACAGGTACAGGAACGAAGAGCGTTTTTGGTCATCAGATGCGTTTCGACTTGAATGAGGGTTTCCCTATGTTGACGACCAAAAAACTGCACTTGAAATCTATCGTTCATGAATTACTGTGGTTTTTGGATGGAGATACAAATGTGAAATACCTGCAAGATAATGGTGTTCGTATTTGGAATGAATGGGCGGATGAAAATGGAGAATTAGGTCCTGTATATGGTAAACAATGGCGGAGTTGGGAAGGAGTTGATGGAACTGTAGTTGACCAAATCAGTCAAGCAGTGGAACTCATTAAAAACAATCCTAATTCCAGAAGAATTATCGTAAATGCCTGGAATGTAGGGGATTTGCCTAAGATGGCTTTGTCGCCTTGTCATTGCATGTTTCAGTTTTATGTAGCAGAGGGAAAATTGTCTTGTCAGCTTTATCAGAGAAGTGCAGATGTATTTCTAGGCGTACCATTTAATATCGGTTCTTATGCTTTATTAACGATGATGATGGCTCAGGTTTGTGGTTTGGGCTATGGTGATTTTGTGCATACTTTTGGTGATACGCATTTGTATATGAATCACTTAGATCAAGCTAGGTTGCAGTTAACTAGAACGCCTAAGAAATTGCCAACGATAAAAATGAATCCAAAAGTAAAATCAATTTTTGATTTTACTTTTGATGATTTTGAATTGGTAGATTATGATCCAGCTCCGCATATTAAAGCCAAAGTATCCATCTAAATGTGGATTAAGAAGCACTTTCAAAACATTATTAACCTTTAAAATTTTCAAATTTTGTTGAAAAAAATCAATCCTACTCGAACCCTTGCTTGGAAAAAATTGAAATCGCATTTCAAAGAGATGAAATCTACTGAAATGAAAAATCTATTTTCAGATAATGAAAATAGATTTAATGACTTTTCATTGAAAACGGATGAAATATTATTAGATTATTCTAAGAATATCATCACTCAAGAAACGATAGATTTATTACTAGAATTAGCAGAAGAATGCCAATTAAAAGATGCGATAGAAAGCATGTTTACTGGTCAAGTAATCAATGAAACAGAAGGTAGAGAGGTGCTTCATGTCGCATTGACAAACAAAGGAGATGAAGCTATAAAAGTGAAAGGCAAGAACATTATGCCATTCATAAATGAAGTACTGGATCAGATGAAGGCTTTTTCTGAATTGGTTATTTCTGGAAAATGGAAAGGCTATACAGATAAGAAAATAACGGATGTTGTCAATATTGGAATAGGTGGTTCTGACTTAGGTCCAGTAATGGTAACTGAAGCACTCAAAAAATATAAAACCCGTCTCAATGTTCATTTCGTATCGAATGTAGATGGTACGCATTTAGCAGAAACGTTGAAGGGTTTGGATGCGGAAACGACTTTGTTTATTATTGCTTCTAAAACCTTTACAACACAAGAAACGATGACCAATGCTTTTTCTGCAAGGGATTGGTTATTGGCTCATGCAAAGGACGATGCAGCAATAGCCAAGCATTTTGTAGCAGCGTCTACTAATGTGGAAAAGGTAGCAAAATTTGGCATTGATACTGGAAATATGTTCTCCTTTAAGGATTGGGTAGGAGGTCGTTATTCATTGACATCTGCGATTGGTTTGTCTATTTGTTTGTCAGTTGGTTTTGATAAATTCGATGAACTTAGAAGTGGATTTTATGCGATGGATCAGCATTATAGAAATACTGATTTTAAGGAAAATATGCCAGTTATATTGGCTTTGATAGGGATTTGGTATAATAATTTTTTCGAGGCTGCATCAGAAGCTATTTTGCCTTATGATCAATATTTGCATCGCTTTCCAGCATACTTCCAACAAGGAAATATGGAGTCTAATGGCAAATCGGTAGATAGACGTGGAAATACTGTAAAATATCAAACAGGTCCAATTATTTGGGGCGAACCTGGTACGAATGGTCAGCATGCTTTTTATCAATTAATTCATCAAGGAACAAAATTAATTCCTTGTGATTTTATTGCTCCAGCACAGTCGCAGAATCCAATTGGCGATCATCACGATAAATTAATGGCCAATTTTATTGCTCAAACAGAAGCCCTTATGATGGGCAAAACGAAGGAACAAGCATTGGTAGAATTAGAAAATTCTGGCAAGTCGAAAAAGGATATTAAAAAGTTATTACCTTTTAAAGTATTCACAGGAAATAGACCTACGAATACTATTTTAACGAAAAAAATAACGCCTCATGTTTTAGGACAATTAATTGCTCTGTACGAACATAAAATATTTACACAAGGGGTGATTTGGAATATTTTCTCCTTCGATCAATGGGGTGTAGAATTAGGTAAACAATTAGCTCAAAATATTTTACCAAAATTATCTTCCAATGAAAAAGCAGAAGGACATGATGCTTCTACGACAGCTTTAATCGAGCAGTATAAAGCGTGGAAATAATTTTATAGATATTGAGATTTTAAAGATGCTAAGATAAAAGGAGTATCAAATAAAAAAAGCTAGGCGAAGCCTAGCTTTTTTTATTGTCTTAAAATCTTAATATCTATTTCCTGATGATTACTTTTTCTGTAGCGATATTTTTTCCTTGTTGAATTGTAGCAATAATATTTTGGTTTTGATTAGAAAAATCAAATTCTAATGTTTGTTGATGTTCTAAGTCAGCTATTTTTTCTTTGTGAAACGTATTTAATAAATTGAGCTAGAATGGGTAGTAATTCTTTAGAAGGAAAAAGAACAAGCATAATGGCTCATGTTATTGAATTCGTTTCACTTTGAGTAAAAATTGACCATTTATATCTATAAATTGAATAATTCCCATGCCTTTTTCTCCTTGAATATCTAACTTGAAATTGCCACTGCTAGGATTGGGATAAACTTTGACTTTCAATGTCTTACTTTCTTTTAATTCTATTTTTTTAGTATGCTGCTGTGACTTTTTATGTTCTATTGGAATATAGTTTTTGTTAATGTTATTTTCCATTGATAATTCTACTGCATCAAGGAAAATATCTTTTTGGCGATAACCCATTACTTTAGAAAGTAAATCTCCTTCAGGAGTTAAAAATAAATAAATAGGTGTTGCATTAATACCATAATATTCGAAAAATGATTTACAACTAGGCTCGTTAATATCTATGTCTAAAGTCAAAAAATCATCTTTTATCGCTTCTTTTACTTCTTCACTTAAAAGCGTTTCTTTCTCCATTTTCTCACAAAAAGGACAATTCGCTTTGTATGAATATACATTAACGCCGTATTCATCATAATCCTCCTTATCCATCCTTCCAGAGAATTTCCTTTTTTAAATTGTCCCAAATCCTTGAAAAATTTATGGAATCCTTCCAATAAAAAATTCTCTGCTTCGGCTCTGTTTTTGGCATATCTCATACATAGCCCAAACATGTTGACTTTATACAAATCATACAATTCATTTTGGGCTTTGGGATTACCTCTTAAGCAAGCTTGGATTTTTCTATATTCCATTGAGTCGTTTAGTCTAATTACCTATAAGGTGCATATTTTTGATATAAATGCTGCATCACAATAAAGTTTTACAACCAATTCTTTAAAGTTAGCATCATAATAATAAAATACAATAACATGAAATACATCATCATCACAATCCTACTAGCACTACAAATCACAACTTACGCACAAGAAAATAAGGAGTTCAAATTCCAAACAGAAAAAGAAACCTATAAAATAGGCGAATTAGTTACATCGACATTGAAATCAAAAAAATCTTTTGGATTATCTACTACAGGAGATTGTAATGCAGGCCTCTTGCCTCCTTCTTTCATTAAACAGATAGATGGAAAATGGAATGAACCAGAAGCCGTAATGCAAATGTGTTGTGGATTACCATGTACGATGAACATCATTAAAAAAATGAATCCTCAAGTTACAGTGACAGTAGTAGGAACATATAAAATGATTGTACATACCTGTAGTGGAATTGTCGTGTCCAATGCATTTGAAGTATTGTAATAATCTGATTCAGTAGTTATTGGCTTTTTTAGATATGAAAAAGCTTAATATTTACAACATATTGGTTAAGTTGTTGTCTATAAAGATAACGTTAAACCAACATACTTACCATGCGATTAAATTTTACCAGATTATTCCTATTATTACTAATAGGAATTTTTACTATTAGTGGCATAGATGCCCAAAATCCTAAGAAGAAAAAGAAGAGAAAGGGAAAAAAGGGAAAAGAGATTCCTACACCTCCTAAGAAGAAAGACGAAAAAATAAAACCCTTCAGCGAAATCATCACAGAAGATGCTATTACGGATGATGGTTTGTTTCGTGTGCATAAAGTAGATGGTAAGTATTATTTTGAAATTCCTAATAGCATATTAGAACAAGAAATACTTATTGTAAGTAGAATATCAGGAAGTGTAAAAGGTTTAAATTTTGGAGGAGCAGGAATGAAAACTCGTCCTCAGCAAGTCATTCGTTGGCAGCGATCAGAAGACAAGATTCTACTCCGATCTGTTTCTTATAATAGTGTAGCAGATGAAAATACACCTATCTACAAATCAGTACGAAATAACAATTTTGAGCCTATCGTGATGTCTTTTGATATTAAGGCATTGAGCAAAGATAGTTCTGGTATAGTGATAGAAGTCAATCCATTATTTACTACAGATGTTCCCATGATAGGTGCATTATATTCTTCACAAAGAAAGAATTTTGGTATTAGGAATCTAGATGGTAGTCGCAGTATGATTACTAGAGTAAAGAGTTTTCCTAAGAATGTAGAAGTTCGTCATGTACTGACGTACAATGGAAGCGATTTGCCAGATAATCAATTGACAGAAGCTTTGTCTGTAGAGATGAACCAATCCTTTATCATGCTGCCAGAAAAGCCTATGCAGCCTAGACAGTATGATAGAAGAGTAGGTTATTTTTCTTTCCAATTATTTGATTACGGAAGTGAAGAACATAGAGCGACTCAATTAAGATATATCACTAAATGGAGATTAGAGCCAAAGGATGAAGCAGCATTTGCTAGAGGAGAACTCGTAGAACCAAAAGATCCTATCGTATATTATGTAGATCCCGCTACACCTCAAAAATGGAGAAAATACCTCATGCAAGGTGTAGAAGATTGGCAAGTAGCTTTTGAAGCAGCAGGTTTCAAAAATGCGATTATTGCTAAGGAACCACCTACAGCAGAAGAAGATCCAGATTGGAGCCCAGAAGATGTACGATATTCTGTGATCAGATACATTACCACAGATATTCAAAATGCAATGGGACCTCATGTACACGATCCTCGTACTGGAGAAATTCTAGAATCTGATATTCTTTGGTATCATAATGTAATGAATTTGCTTCGTAATTGGTATTTTGTACAGACAGCAGCGATAGATCCTGCTGCTAGAAATGTCCGTTTTTCAGATGAATTGATGGGTGAACTTATCCGTTTTGTAGCAGCTCATGAAGTAGGACACACATTAGGTTTACCTCATAATATGGGTTCTAGTGTAGCTTATTCAGTAGATTCACTTCGTTCTCCTACTTTTTGTGCTACACATGGAACAGCTCCATCTATCATGGATTATGCTCGTTTCAATTATATTGCACAACCAGAAGATGGCATTGTTTATCATGGTCCAAAAATAGGGGAGTACGATTTATGGTCTATTAAATGGGGTTATGCACCTATTCCATCTGCTAAGAATTCAGCAGATGAAAAAGCAACATTACATAAATGGATCGTTGAAAAAGCAGGAAATCCGCTATATCGATATGGTGCTCAACGTTGGAATACATACGATCCTTCTTCACAGACAGAAGATTTGGGAGACAATGCGATGAAGGCAAGCGAACTAGGTATTAGAAACCTTAAACGCATCGTACCAGAGTTGATTAAATGGACAGAAGAGGATGGCAAGGATTATGATGATTTGAAAGAATTGTATATCAATGTTTATTCTCAATTAGGAAGATATATGGGACATGTAACCACGAATGTAGGTGG
>JBNMOV010000193.1:0-8668 GCA_051275765.1 Maribacter sp.
TTTTCTGCGAGCATTATATACTGAGAATTAATTGGTTTTCGGATTGTTAAAAATTCATAGCTTCTGAAAATCAAGCAATTACTACTAACGTTGGTCTGTAAAGCGAATACCGCTAGGTATACAATGCTTCATATAATACTCATGATTATTGCTCCTTTCTTTATTATTCATCTAATTTATTTTGAGCATTTAAAAGAGTATTTAAAAATACAGGATCCATTTTCATACTTCCATTCTGCAACATTTCACTATATTGTTCTATCGTAAATCGTTGAGTTATATGCTGTGGACAATTCCAATCATAAGCCTTGATATTCATCAAAATGAAACGTTCTATTTTCGCAGGATAATCATCAGCAACTAATTTATCTACCAGTCTTTCATCATCTACTTTAACGATTTCTGTTTCTGCCCATATTTTTAATCGCTGCTTTTTAGTATAATCCATTAAAATAAGAGCCACCTTATTATTAACAGAAAGGTTACCTGTAGAGATGTATTGCATATTACCTTTAAAATCTGCAAAGCCAATTTGAGTAGACGATAATACTTTTAAAAATCCTTTTGGCCCTCCCCTAAATTGTACATAAGGCCAACCATTTTCTCCAACTGTGGACATATAAAACATATTCTGATTGGCAATAAAAGCTTCCTCATTTGGAGTGAGTTGATTCATCTCCATCTCTCCCATTCTCAAATAATTATTACGAGAACCATTTGCTCTTTGAATTTCTTTTACACTTTCCGTAAAAGCGATGTCTGTGAAATTTTTTATTGACTTTTCCATGATGAATTATTTTTATAAATCTAAAATAATGTCTGTAGTCGGCTTAGCACAACAGATAAATATTTTTCCTTCAGTTGCTTCCATAAATGGTTCTGGATCGTATTTAATTCCTCCATTGGTTAACGTAGTTTCGCAAGTCGAACAAGTTCCCATTCTACAACTAAATGCAGGCGATATTCCATTAGCTTCTGCTAATTCTAAAATGCTTAAACTTTCTTCTGACCAATTGATTTTTACTCCTGATTTAGAAAAATTAATTATTATATCAGTGGATACTAAATTTGAAGAAATAGGAGCTATTCCTAATTTTTTTCCTTCTCCAAAAAATTCATAATGAATACTTTTTTCATTCACTTCTAATGCTATCAAATGATTATACATAGCTTCCATAAACATGGTAGGACCACATAAATAGTACTCTACTGAAGCTTCTAAATTTTTAGTTAAGTGATTTTCAGTAATGAAACCTTCCTCATCATAATCCACTTCCTTTACTTCTTCTACTGGGGTAGTATGAAAAATAGATAGTTTGAAATTATCATATTTACCTTGCATTTCTCTTAATCTTTCCATCATAGGTTGTACCTTTTTATTCATACTCGAATGGAGAAAATGAATACTACGATTGGGTTGATGTGTCACGATATATTCCGCCATACTTAGCATAGGCGTAATTCCTACTCCTCCAGAAATCAAGATAACTGGATTCGATGCTGCAACATCAATATGAAATTTCCCAGTAGGTTTACTGATATTTAAAATATCTCCTTTATTAATATTATCATGTAGATATTTAGAAACTATTCCTTGTTCTTCTCTTTTAATTGTTAGTCGAAAATATCCTTTTTCTGGAGCATCAGAAATGGTATAATTCCTAATCAATTCTTTTCCATTAATCGAAATGGAAATAGTAATGAATTGTCCTGGAAAATAATCTTCTATGGACTCCGCATTAACCTTGACTAAGTAAAAAGATTTAATAGTTGCACTTTCTTGTGCTATTTTATCAACTCTAAAATTTCTGTACATCATCTTAAAGATTAAAAGGTGAGAATTCTAGAAATTTCCAATCTGCTTGATGATGTCGTTCTGTCAATATCCACTTTTCAGTTTTAAATAACCAATACCTTCCTGTGCCTGTTGTCTTTTGTAAATCTTCTTCAGAAGATTGGTCAAAAAGTAAACTAGCTTCACCACTTAATTGCAAACTAATACTTTGTTTAAAATCTATAAAGGTGACTCCTGCATTTGGATTTATTACAAAATTACCTAGCGTATTATACATACTATTTCCAGCATAATCAGGAATTTTTAATGTTCCATTTTCTAATATATCAACAAAGCCTTTTGCACCTCCTCGATGCGAAGCATCCATATTAGCATTGGTAGCAGCACTTCCTACAAAAAGTGTATCTGCATCTTTAATAAAGGTTTTTGCAGTAGTATCCAATACATTTCCTTCTTTCTGTATAACACTATTATCTTCTTCTATATTAGTAAAAGTAATCGTTCGTTTTTGAATGTATTTTGGGCAGTTTGGGTACGCTTCTATCACTTTAACTGCAAAACCATTTTGGGTAGGAATAACTTGTCCATTTAATCGAAAACGTCTACGAGTAGATAGTTCAATAAAGAGCATTCCTATGTTTAAATTATGCTTTATATTTTTAAATAAAATATCTTTTGAGGTACTCTTCAAAAGGGGTAAATTAATCTCCACCGTTTTTTCATCCTTTACAGCCACAAAACCGCTTTCGCCCAATAATAATGAAGTCCAAATATTACCGTTTCCATCTGTACTACTGACAACAACGTTTTGTTGTACATTAATAAAATTAAATGCTCCTTTAATGATTTTATCAGAAATCATTCGACCATTAGAATTGGCGGTATTGGTTTCTCCAATAATTTCTTGAATTTTTTGTTCTCCTTCATGAAATTTTTCGCTCATGATTAATATTTTCAATTTTGGAAGAATGAATTTGTTTAAAAATGGTTTAATACTTTACTTACAAGTGTTTTCATCAACCACTTTTCAACAACTTCAATGTTATGAATATTGAATTTTGTAAATAATGGGACAATTCTTTTTAAGCATTTCACTTACACCACAATATTTTTCTTGTGAAAGGGCAACTGCTTTTTCCACTTTACTTTCATTTAAATTATCACCAAAGAAGCGATAGGTTAATCGTATCTCGGAATATACTTTTGGATGTTCTGTCGTCAAATCTGCTTCCACAGCCATTTCGAATCCAGCGATAGGCACTTTCATTTTATTTAATAAAGACGCCACATCCATTCCTGTACAACCTGCTAAGGAAGAAAGCAAAAGTTTTTTTGGACTAACTCCTGAGCCATCTCCTAAAGGTTCTGGTGCATCTATTCTTAGTGTATGCTTATCAATTTGGCTATCGAAAGCCATTTTACCTTTCCAGATAGTTTTTACTTCGTGCATTTCAATGATTTATTTAATATTCAATTTGAGTATGTTAAATGATAACTATGCCTATGGATAAAATCTGATATTCCAATAAGACATCGTTATCATTTTGTAGAGGAACATTCTTAAAAAGTGATAATTGAAAATCCATCATTTTGTAGTCTTACAAAACTCGGAACTCCTGTAGTTCCTGGTACAGGATTATCCGTTATTAAGTCCAATCCAGAAGGATTTGCTCCAAATACATCTGCACATCCACAAGAAATACCTTCAATGGTATCTTCTACTGCTTTATACAGTTTATGTGCAGGATGATCTGTTTTCTGAAGTTCTTCTGGCCAACGTGTACCTGCTCCTTGGAATAGAATTTTTGTTTCTGCTCCTGCTGCTTTGAAATCATAAGCTGCTGCCAATGCATTGAATACACGTCCTAATGCTTCGTCTGAACCTGCTCTTGGCTCTGATAATACTACGATTGCTGTTTTATTCATTTTTAAAGTATTTAATTACCGAACGTTCGGTAAAAATTGAGAGTAAAAAAATATTACTTATATATACATCATTCTAATTTCCGCTAATGCGTTTAAGAATGCTTTATTATTATTAAAAGTTTTGGAAACTACTAAACTTCCTTGGACTAAAGTCAAAACCTTGTAAGCATTATTTTCTGCGGTAGATTTTGGTTGTCCTAATTCCATTCCAAACAACGTGAATCCATTAATCCATTGACTCATACTATCTTTCAACTGTTCGCTAAATAACTGGATGCCGCTATCTGTAGATAATGCTCTTAAAATACAGGCTTTAGATCCTTCTCCATAGATTAAATTGATATTATCAATAATCTTATGAAGGCGCTTATTTTTATCAATAGTCGTATCTGCCAAAATAGCTATGATATGAGTATTTACCCATTCATCTACATATTTAAGGACTGCCAATGCCACTTCTTTCTTTCCTCCTGGATAGCGATGATATAGACTTGCTTTTTTTAATCCAGAATTACTTGCCAATTCATTAAGGGATGCACCATCATACCCTTTAGTACGAAGCACTTCCATTAGGCTATTTAATAAATCAGATTCTATGACTAACTGTGGTCTCATAGTGCAAATATAAGTCGGTTTCAGTATTTTACCAAACGTTCGGTAATTATTTGTTTGAAAATGTCTTCCTTAGGACAAGTTTTACTTGAAACTTAATTTATCTGAAATAGATGTTGTTTAAAAATGATTTACTAATTGATTATCAATGTGAACGCTTTTTACAAGTCTTTAAAGGTAACTGTTCCCTTCAAAATTAAAAAAGCACCCCCTTTCAGAGGTGCCAAGCAAATCATAATCATATTAAACAAAAAAATCTTTATTTCTCTATTTATATTAAGCTCTAAAATAAATCAATCTCATTGATTTATTAAGGGTGTTGTAACGGTTAACGTGACAACGCCCTTTAACACATTAGCTTAAATCACTATCTATGTATCTGTATATAGCCATTATAAATAGTCGGTTTGCCTTCATTTTCTGCCCCTAGATCGAGGACATAGAAGTAAGTGCCATCTGGTAAATCATTACCAGTCCAAGTACCAAACCATTCATTATTATAGCCTTTCTTATCATAGACTTTATTTCCCCATCTATTATAGACACATAATCTATTATTAGGGAAGTCTTCTATGCCATCTATGTAAAATACATCATTGACACCATCATTATTTGGAGAGAATCCGTTGAAGATGGTCAAATCTGTACATTGTATGTAAATGAATACGGTAGCAGTATCGCAGGCATTCGGATTACAAACTACGTAGGTAAAGCTATCTGTTATCGAACAGACGCCTTCATCTGGTGTATAAGTAAATGTACAATCCAGATTCAATATGACATCTCCTACCAATGGTCCATCTATCACATAAATAGAATCTATACCACCAAATATGGTGTCATTCTCTTTTACATTGATAACGATAGGTATATTCGTCAACGTGGTGTCGTAATCATCTACAGCTATTGGCGGATCGAAGAATTCGACTACTGTGATACAGAAATATGTGGTATCACAAACACCCACAGAATCGCAAATGACAATACATGCCGAATCTGTGCCTACATCCGCTACACCTTCATAAGTGACGCAATATGTATTTTCATCCGCAAAGAATTCAACGAATTCTCCAGACTGATCCTCACAAATATTTATCAATGTTTCTGGAGCAGTCAGTAGTTCTGATGCATCGATACAGTATTCCACTATCTGCCCTATGAAAATGGTATCACATATAGTATCTGGCGTGGTGGTAGCTACCGTAATAATGATAATAACTGTATCCGCATTTCCATATATATCTATCACTTCTAGGCAAGCAGAATCTACGCCTATATTCAGACCTTCGTAAGTGATACAGAAATCATCATCTGTTTGTATGATATCAAAATCGACTATCATTCCACCATCATTACAGAAATCTGTTACTGATACGATATCTCCACATAGATTAGTCAAACTATCCAAACAGAAGGTATCCTGTTCCATGACAAGCACCGTATCTGTGACGATAATAGGCCCTGTAGGAATGACAGTAACAATATAATTCACGGTATCACAAATGCCCAAATCATCGCATAATACCAAGCAAGCAGTATCTGTACCTGGCGTAATTCCTAAGTAAGAAATACAAGGTGGCACTTCTGATTCTATATTGAAAATAACTGATGTACCAGATTCATCTGGACAAACATTTTCTAAGGAAACGATATTACCCATCAAGTCTGTACTGTCAATTAATTCTACGATATCCAAGCAGTAATAAATAGAATCGCCTAGTGTCATCGTATCGTATAACACGTATCCTTTACAAGCTAAATTCACTATTAAGGTATCTGGACATAATGTTTCATTATTTATGATAATGACTTCGTGCTGTCCTTCTCCTGCAATGCCTATACTGATATTCAATGCGTTTTGCAATGTACCTACTATTATCGTATTGGAGTCTGATGGATTATTAGCTACAGTAATTGTCAAGTTACCATAAATAGCTCCTGTATTTCCTCCTACTGCGGATCCTGCCAAGGATTGATCCAATATCCAATTTCCTCCTAGATCTAATACATTCATAGAATCTACTAAATCTGAGAGTGTCAAAAACTCTCCTATATTAATAATATTGCCATCTATATCCCATTCAGCAACATAAGGACCAATCAGTCCATTACCTGGAGATAATGATGTAAGAGGATAGAAGTAAAATAGATCTGCTTCACATACATCTTCTGTTGTAGCATCATATAACACTCCATCTAAAGATATGCTATATTCTCCTAATAAGAAATCGCCATATGATAAATCTGTACATACTTCCAAGGTATCACCACATGTAATTTCCATATTCAAGGTATCTATACCATTGAAGTATTCGCAATCTGTGATACAGAAGGTATCCAAACCAATATTATTAGCAATAATCATACAACCTAATGCGTCTGTAACGGTAAGGTCATAAATACCTGCTGATAAATCTGTTCTGTCTTCTGGTTCGTTTGGATCAGTGAGATCTGCCCAATCGAAGCTGTATGGCATGGTACCTCCAGTTACTGTTACATCGAAAGAACCTAATTCATCAGAACCTTCGCAGCCTGCATATGTTCCTACGATACTTAATACTAATTCTTCTGTTTCTGTGATTTCAAAGCACTCAGAAGCGACTAGACATTTATTGGCATCTTCTACATTGATACAATAATTACCTACTGGTAAATTATTAGGATCGTATGCTGTAAATCCATCTGTAACCGTAACTACTGCTGGCTGAACGAAAGCAGCGTCATAAGTTACATCAAATATTATCGAACCTAGACCATCTCCATTACAGGAAATATTGATAATTTCAGTGATGTTAATTGTAGCTGTTTCTGCTACGTTATTCAGTAATGTGAATGTGATTTCTGTGCTACAGCCAGATGCTTCTTCTAAAGCAATGACAGTATAAGTGCCCGCTTCCAAATCATCTCTGTTCTGACCACTTCCTCCATCTGACCAAATGAATACCAATTCTCCCATGACACTCAATAGGTTGATCATGACTTCGCCATTATTCATATTACAATCTGGCAATGAAATAATTTCTACTTCCAATTCTAAATTAGAGGTATCAGATATTTCTACTAAGAGAACATTGTAACAAATTGTATCTTCATCATCATAATAGATAACTTCATAAATACCTGCTGCCAAATCATCTCTGATAGCTCCCACTCCACCATCTGACCATTCATAAGTCAAACTATCTGGTGCTAATGTTGCTGTTCCATCACTATCGTCACATCCTGCTGGTGTGACAAGTTCTATTGTAGCTTCTGGTCCATCTTCATTCGTTACTAATATAGATACTGAATCTATACAAGCTAAATTTCCTATATCTGCAACAACTACCTGATATAATCCAGCAGGAAGCTGTGTCAATTTATTGCCATCTGCACTGACTGTTCCAACAGCTGCTGGTGTCCAATCATAAGTATAATCTGTTATGTTTCCATTGACCACTACTTCCGCAGAGCCAATAAAACCACCACAAACAGATTCGAATGCAATTGTATAATCAATGATAGGATCTTCACATTCTTCGCATTCGATAGCTAAATCCAAACCAACTACTGCACATTCATTTTCATCTGAAACGATGACACTATAAATGCCGGTACTTAAATTCGTTCTGTCTTCGATATTATCATCGCCTGGTAAATCCAACCAATCGAAGGTGTAATTTCCTGTTCCTCCATTAGTAATGATATTGATAGCTCCATCTTCTGCACAGCCTCCAGATATACTAAATTCTACATCTAGTTCTGTTGGTTCTTCTATTTCGAAGCAAATTCCACCTGCTACACAATCACTGGCATCTGTTATTTCTATACATAGTTCGCCAACAGGTAATGAGCCGTTTTCGTAAATATTGATACCATCTGTTATGATGACATTGAAACCAGCAGGAACATTTGCTGTGAAATCAACGAAACCGTCGTTAGCTCCCAAGCAAGTGATATCTGTAACGCCATTAATGATTACATCTATGTTTGCTACATCGCCATCTATTAATACAATCGAAGCTGATGCTGTACAATTTGGATTATCTATATCTGTAACTGTTACAGCATATGAATCACTTTCCAACGCACTTTCTGTCATGTTGCTTCCTCCAAAGCTCCAAGTATATTGGTAGTTTCCACTTCCATTAGTAACGTTTGCAGCTATTTCCCCATCTGCATTGCCACAAGTAGGAGAAACGATTACTTCTATTTCTACTTCTAATATGCTATTGATACCAATAATCACTTCCACAACACCTTCACAATCTGGCTCAGCAGCATCTGTGAATGTGACGAAATATACGCCTGCTGCTAGATCCGTTCTTGTAGCTCCTGTTCCCAAATCTGACCATG